>NZ_BAAGTT010000001.1:0-197480 GCF_054781775.1 Spirosoma areae
GACGCGGTTTTTTTGGTTGAATTGGACATAACCAAGGTGATTTGAGTGAAACAATTTACTGAATTCTCTCTTCCCATTTTCACCCCTTTTGTCCACTTTCATTTGACGACGTACAGTATTTATCTTGTTAGATTGGTTAAAGCAACCCGATGTGCTGACGGTATCAGTTCCTTCAGCCATTGTGAGCCGTTCGCGTAACTATTTGTTGCATACCTTACACCCCGGTTTTGCTGATGCGGTCAAAGTAGTAGAGAACGAACCTTTCCCCGTGGATACTCGCCTGCTTAAGGGGCCGGAGTAAGTGAGCATTAATGTGCTGAAAAATTAATTCTTTATGGCAGTACACTGTACCGACGAAATCATTTCAATGGCTTCCAGATGCAGATTTCTCGCTACGAATGACCATTTGTAGGGAGAACTATGACTATAATACGAAAATCACCAATATTGCTCCAGGCCCCTGTTTCTTCATACTATGTACGGCTTGTCAATCGGTTTTGTTATCATCGGTTTATAATCACCGATCCTTTGGGTCTGACTGTATTGGGCACAGGTAGTTGAAGCGGATCAGCATCTTCCGTAACCCTACCGTCAGCCGCAATTTTTAACGTGTGAAGGTAATTGTAATTGCCAATGCTGAAGTCTTTATTAGTATGCTGATTGACGACGTACAAGATGGTTTCTGAGGAAGAAAAAACAAGCGAAAACGGCTGACTGGTTTTGAACGGAGCACCGCCGGGGCCGGGATAAGTGGGACCTGAGTTTTTAAGCTCCAATGTTTGCATTGATGCGGGTGCCAGGGGGTTCGATGTGTTATAGACCTGTACCGTATTATCCCCTGAGTTAAGCACGTACATATGATCGCCTGCTTTATTGGTGCGAATCCAGCAAGCCGCTTTTCCGGCGGGTACCGAGGTTTGGAGTGATAAAGCGCCCGTAGTCGCATTGATGGCATATACGCCCACCTTGCCCTGCAACGGATTGCCAACGTACAACACGGAGCCGGATGGATGCTGCCATAAACCCAGGGCGGCTCCGTCCATGCCGGGCACTACATACGGTGTACCGGCTACGGCGGTTAAACCACCCGTACCGTTAATGGTAAAGGAACGTAAGGTACCAACCGGGGGCATCAGCATAAACCCAAGAAAGTCCGTGCCGAACATAAATTTGCCATCGCGGGAAACCAGCACGTTGGAAGGCGACGTGCCCGCCGTCGTTTCAACTTTAGCGCCGGCAACGGGCGTTAACTTGCCAGCCGCATCAATGGTAAATGTAGCATAGTTGGGAAGCTGCGGGGTCGGATGCAGGGGGTCCTGACTCTTATTGAGGACAAAGACAAAATTACCCGACACATCGATGCCAACCGGTGTTTGTCCATTCGATGGAAACGGTGATCCGGCCACATGCTCAAGGGCACCTGTTGCTTTTATGCTGAATACCGCGATGGTATTACTGCCCGAATTAACCGCTAACAGGTACTGCCCATCGGAGGAGACTCTTACTTCGTAATCCGAATCCAACGGCCCTAATAATTGCTCAGGATTACCCACCCCCGATCCATTGGTGAGAAACGGGCTGCCCGCTAAAGGCTCCAGGTTTCCACTGCCATTATTCCTGTAGGCAAGCACCGCATTTTGATTGGCCTGGAAGTTATTGGTTTGCACGTACAGAATGTCGGCCCGGCCGGTTGGGTCGCGATGGTCCGTGCAGGAGAAAAGAGCAACGGAAAGGAAAAGAGATAAAAGCGTGCGTTTCATAACGTTTTGTGGTTTTGTTGTCAAGTTTGACAGTAAATTTTCACTGCACCAGGCCGGGGTGCTGGAAACATATTCAGCTTAGGTACCGATATCACTTTGGGTGACCACCAGGGCATCCGGTCTGCGTGTCGGAACTTTGCCCATTGTTAACGACTACGTTCAGGACACTTCGATTGGGCACTGGCTACTGCTTATGAGATCAATCAAGCGGACTTCTGTGGCACTAAAAGTAGGTTCTTCCATCAGCTATAACTATGACATTCGTCACCGTACCGTATGATGGTTAGCGGTTTTTAAGCGCGGAAAGTAGGGTCTTAGATCGCCTAGAAGAAAGACCCTTCGATGCTGTGTGCCTGGTTGCAAAAAAAAGGGTTCACAATCCGTGAGTAGGCTAACCGAGTCTGACTGATTGGAAATCCTTTTCTAAATGGGCGTCCCTAAGCAGTTCTTTACCCATAAGCCTGGCCATCGGTGCCAGAAGTTGCTGGTTGGCTAATCCTTAGCCGTTGCCAACATATCCATCCTGGATTGATAGATACGCTTTCAGATACGTAGCTAAGGACTCATTTCTGGCTGGGTCAAAGTAGTCGTCCGTTGGGTGGTGATAGGCCTTAACCACGATAATGATTCGCCGTAAAGCAGGTAAGTCATGAGTTAATTTAGCCGTTTATTGGTGCGTGGAAACGCTCAATAGCAACGGGTATTGGCCTGGGTTGATCAATCTTATCCAGTGATGGAAGCATCCATCCGCTTATTTCCAGTTACTGGTGTAAATTAATCAAGCTGACGGTGCTAGCGGCTGGTTACTCCAGCCGTAACATAGATTGCAACGGTTGCCTGATGAAGCTCATCCAACTAGGCCACCTTAACGGTTCGGGTCCGCAGGTTCATCCACAGCTACGTCTCCGGCCCCGGCCGAGTCAAGCAGGTCGGCCACTTGCTTCGCTTGGGTGGCTGACAGTGCCTGCACCGTTACCAGGTTAGCGCTGGGGGATTGACTGTCAGCTCGGCTACCAAAGAGGGATGAGAAGAATCGACCACTGCTGTCGTCGGCCTTGATAGACGGGGGGAGGCTGTCACCGGTAGTCGTCGAGTTCAGGGCAGTTGGGGTCGATAGGGCAACGTTTTCAGCGGTGAACCCCTTCGCCAGCAGGAGTTGGACGGCCTGCTGCGCTTCCGTTATGGTATCAAAAAAGCCAACTACTGTTTGTATCTGAACCATTGGCCTGACGTTTACCTACTTGAATTTACACGTAAAGGCAGGAAGACTACCGAAGCAAACCTACAGCCATTGGTCCGGATTAGCTATGACATTCATCACCCGGCCACATGATCGTTACCCGTGCCGTCCCAACTACGATGCGCCCAAACCGTACGCACGTTCAGTCGGTAAACAATCATATCCATACCTATCAACCGTCATAGGCCCACCATCCATTCCTCCTCATATTTGGCCTGTTAATGCTCACGTAATAAGCACTTACCCGATGAACTATGCGAAAACCGTTATTTACATGGCTGATGATGACGCCGATGACCGCTACTTTATGCGCCAGTCGCTCCAGGAAGTTTATCCCTCGGTGACCATTGTCGAAGCCGAGGACGGGAGCGATCTGCTGACCATGCTGGACATCTGGAGCCAGGAGCCAGCCCCCCAGCCCGTGCACCTGATCCTGCTCGATGTGAACATGCCCAAAATGAATGGACTGGAGACCCTAAGTGCCATCAAAACGAATCCGTTGCTTCGACACATTCCGGCCGTCATGTTCTCTACGTCCGCCGAACCGGCACAAATGGCTACGGCGTACCAAAACGGGGCTAGTAAGTACCTGAAAAAACCGGCCTCTTATGCCGACCTGGTTCAGGTTGCCCAGTCGATTAGCGGCTGTTTGTTAGGCGTGGCAGCCGATTAAGCCGTCCATTGCCACCCAGACCGATCAGCAACAGCACCGCTCAGTCATTAGTAATGGACTGAGCGGTGCTTTATGTATGTTTACTTAGGGTAATGACAGACAACCAATAAGAACCCATGTAATACGATGAACCTGTACAAAACCTATTCTGAGTACTAACCTACTATGGGGGTAAACAAAGCAGCACCGCCCCCTTTTCTGGCGGGGGGCGGTGAACTGGGCGAACGCATACGTGCCAAAGACTGGTCGCAAACCGCCCTTGGGCCACCCAACCAGTGGCCCCAGAGCCTGCGGACCATCGTCAGTACGTGCCTCAACGCCCATCTCCCCATCCTGATCTGGTGGGGACCCGACCTGATCATGCTTTACAACGATGCCTACCGGCTACTACTGGGCGATAAGCATCCCCACGCGTTGGGCAGTACCGGCCGGGATATATGGCCTGAAATCTGGGATACCCTGGGTCCGAAGCTCGAAGGGGTACGCACGCGGGGGGAAGCCGACTGGTCGGAAAATCAGTTTCTGCTGGTCAATCGCCACGGCCAGCCGGAAGCAGCCTGCTTTAGTTATTCCCACAGCCCGATCTACGATGAATCAAACGGCATTGGGGGTGTCTTCTGCGTCGTTACGGAAACGACTGACACGAGGCTGGCCGAGCAGCAACGGGAACAGGAAGCAACCAACGAGCGGGTATTGGATGCCATGATTCAGCAAACGCCCTTAGGCATCGGCATTTTTTATGGGCCTGATTACATCATCGAACGGGCCAACCCAACCCTGTGCCAACTCTGGAATCACCCCCCCGGTGAACTCCTGGGGTACCCGCTGTTTACCGCATCCCCCGAATCGAGGGGGCAGGGGTTTGAAGCCATGCTGGCCAGCGTGCGCCAGACCGGGATTGCTATCCGGGGTAACGATCAGTCCGCGCGGCTCTATCGCAACGGGCGGCTGGAGACGGTCTACTTCGATTTTGTCTATGAACCGCTACGCAGTCCGGACGGGCGCGTTGACCGCATCATGGTGGTGGCTACGGAGGTGACAAAAGCGAGGGAAGCCCGGCAACTCATGGCGGAAAACGCCAGCCGATTGCAAACGCTCTTTGAACAGGCCCCCGTGGCGGTGGCTATCATGGGACCGGGGCCAGCATTTGTGTATGAAGTAGTCAATCCATTCTACTGCGAACTGACTGACCGGTCGGCTGACCAGCTTGTGGGCAAACCCCTGCTGGAAGCCCTGCCAGAAGTAGCTGGACAAGGCATTGAGGACCTGTTAGCAGAGGTCCTGGCAACGGGTGTTCCTTACATTAGCCGGGAGACTGGGTCAGAATTGATGCGTAACGGCCAGCCTGAAACGATTTACGTTGACTTTGTTTTTCAGCCTCGCTACGAAGCCGACCAATCCATCACGGGGGTCGTCGTCATCGCCACCGACATCACCCAGGCCGTGCGGACGCGCCAACGGGTAGAAGCTAATGAGCGGCTGCTAAACGCCATCATTCAGCAAACGCCCTTAGGGATAGGTATCTTTCGTGGCCACGAATTCATTGTCGAATTAGCCAACCCGACCATCTGCCAGCTCTGGGGCCGCACCCATCAGCAGGTGATGGGTAAACCGCTCTTTACGGCTTTGCCTGAAGCCACCGGGCAGGGGTTTGAAGAACTGCTACAGGGCGTCTATAAAACCGGGATTCCCTTCGAGGGTCACGAGTTGCCCGTCACTCTGGAGCGCCATGGCCAGTTGGAGACGGTCTATTTCGACTTTGTCTATGATGCCCTGCGGAACGCGGACGGCAGCATCGAGCGCACCATGGTCGTTGCCACCGATGTCACCCGAGCCCGGGAAGTCCGCCAGCTGATCGAAGCCAGCGAAGTCAGGCTACGGAGCCTGTTTGCTCAGGCTCCGGTGGCCATCGCTATTCTGCGCGGCCCCAGCTTCGTGGTCGAACTGGCCAATCCGGGCATCTGTACCGTCTGGAATCGCACCGAGGCCCAACTCCTGGGCCACCCGGTCTTCGCCGTGCTGACCGAAACCGCCGGGCAGGGGTTTGAGGAATTACTGACCGGCGTGCTACAAACCGGGATGCCGTTTGTGGGCAACGAACTACCCGTGCCCTTTCTGCGCGACGGGCAGGCCAAAACCGTTTACGTCAACTTCGTGTACGAACCGCTGCGCGACCACTCAGACGGCTCCATCACCGGTGTCGTCGTGGTGGGAACGGACGTAACCGAACAGGTGCTGGCCCGCCAGCAGACTGAGCAGCTCCTGGTTCGGGAGCGCGAACTCAACGAACTCAAGTCCAATTTCGTCACGCTGGCTTCCCACGAGTTCCGCACCCCGATGGGCACCATTCTCTCCTCGGCGTCCCTGATCGGGCGGTATGACGGCCCGGACGATGGCGAAAAGCGGGAGCGGCACGTGCAGCGCATCAAATCGGCGGTGCATGGGCTGACGGGACTGCTGAATGATTTTCTCTCACTCAGCCAGATGGAACAGTCCACCCTGCATGGTCGCCCGCATCCGCTCAATATCATTACCTTCTGCCAGGAAATCATCGACGATATGCAGGCCTTAATCAAGCCCCGTCAGCGTGTCGTCTATACCCACCGGTCGGGTGAACCGGCTATTTCGCTCGACGGCCAAATGCTTAAAAACATCCTGATCAATCTGCTGGTCAACGCCAGTAAATACTCGGCCGATGGCAAAGAAATCGAACTGACGACGACTGTTCTGGACAATCAACTCTGGCTTACCGTCCGGGACGAGGGCATCGGCATTCCCGATGCGGACAAAGACAAGCTGTTTATCAATTTTTTCAGGGCCCGCAATGTCAATCACGTCGCGGGCACGGGCCTGGGCCTGTACGTGGTTAAACGCTACGTCGATCTGCTGGGCGGACTGGTTACCTTTACCAGTCAGCTCGATTCGGGCACGGTCTTCACCATTCAACTCCCTGTATCCCCACCGTCCACATGAAAACCATTCTGGTCATCGAAGACACCCCGGCGATGCGGGAGAACATAGCCGAAATTCTCGAGTTGGCCCCCTACCAGGTCGTGCAGGCAGCCAACGGCAAAGAGGGAATCGAACGGGCCCGGCAAGCCCGCCCGGACCTGATTCTGTGTGACATCACGATGCCCGAACTGGATGGCTTCGGTGTCTTACACATCCTTCGGAAAGATCCCACCTTAGCCGATGTGCCGTTTATTTTTCTGACGGCCAAAGCGGACGCGACTGATTTTCGGGTGGGGATGAACCTGGGCGCGGACGACTACATTACGAAGCCGTTCGACGACCTTACCCTGCTGGGTGCGGTGGAGTTACGACTCCGTAAAGGCGCGGGCCCACCGACCGACCCAGCCGCGACCTCTATTGGCTTAAGCAATCTGACGCGGGCCATTCTGGAGGAGACCGATGCCCGCCAGTCGCTCGGCGATCAGTATCCAACAACGCCCTATAACCGGAAGCACCGGCTGTTTACAGCGGGTAGTTGGCCGACCGCCTTGTATTTTATCAACAGGGGCAAAGGCAAACTTTCCAAAATAGACGCTGCTGGCAACGAGTATATCACGGGTCTGGTTGGCCCTGGCGACTTTGTCGGCTATACGGCACTGCTGGAAGAAGTGCCCTACACCGAAACGGCTGAACTGCTGGCCGATGCGCTGGTCTGCACCATTCCCCAGGCCGACTTTATGAGTCTCATTTACAACCATCAGGGGGTGGCTAACCAATTCATCCGGATGCTGGCGGGCGACGTCGCCGAACATCAGGAACGACTGCTGCAATTGGCGTATCATTCGGTGCGTAAACGGGTGGCCGAAGCGCTGCTGATGTATCAGCGAAAATTCTATCCGTTACTGCCGGATTCTAAATACTCCGCCGTTACCGTACCGGGGGAAGCCGACGCTTCGAGGTCGGAAGGCCGTACCTCGGATAGCCGCACCTCCGGCGATCCGGCCCTTAACACCTCACTAGCGATGACCCTGTCGCGCGAGAACTGGTCGCACTTAGTAGGAGCCTCCACCGAAACGGTCATTCGTATTCTGGGTGATTTGCGGGCCGAAGGGCTGATTGAGATCAATGCCAGCCAGATTACCCTGCTCGACATCGACAAACTGACCCGCCTGAAGCGCTGACAGCTTGATCTTTATCAGCTTCGAAGCTGATAAAGATCAGGCCAACCACTAACATGTATCATTCTCCGTTGGACAAACGATCATTGTTGAAACGAGTTGGTTGAGTGACCTTTGCTGTAACTTCTCAACGGACCAATGATCGCTGACTCCACCAAACCGGATGTTAAGGACGTGCCGGGCTTTGTTCTGTTCTATGATCAGTATGCGCCTAAACTGTGGGGGCTTATTTTAACAGCTGATTTAGGGGCATCGGCGTCTAAAACCATCCTGGTCAGGACCTTTATGAAAGCCTGGCCTCACCCCCACCGGCAGGTTGTCGGTGAGCATCAGCTACTCACCTTCCTGTTGAGTTTGGCGTATGCCGAAGGTCTGCCCCTTGGTACGTTAACATCTGTTTTTGGCCGATCATGAACACCGCTATTTCGATTGCAACCACCAATCGGAGCTACCGTGCATCCACATCGACAGTGGTGCGTGGTTCCCCCGCAACGGCGGACCGTGCTGACACCATCGGAATTTCCCCGCCTGGCTGCGTCCGAAAAAAGAGGATACTGCTCTTTAAACTCGCTCTCCCCCTCCTCATTTTACACGTTTGTACGTACGCCCGCCCCAAAGGGAGGCAGGGTCAATAACTGAAAGCGAGCCTGGAAGGGACAGATCGTTAACCTGTTAGGGTTGTTGAGCCGAGCGATGCGGGTATTGAGATCAACGATTTTTGTAGCCTCCGCTAAAGGCCTTTACCAGGGAGGTTACATAGGGGCGCTGGCGCTACTCGGGCTGTGAAGGGCCGCCCTTTAGCCAGCTAAACTAGCTGTGGGCCTCTAAGCGGACGAATTTACGCTTGCGGTGGGTAATTGAATAATGAACTCCGTTCCTTCCCCTTCCTGGCTTTGGACTAGCAACGAGCCTTGATGCCCCTTTGTCACGATATCATACGAGAGCGATAAGCCTAAGCCGGTGCCTTCACCCGTGGGCTTGGTGGTAAAGAAGGGCTGAAAGATCTTGGCTTTCACCGAGTTAGCGATGCCCGTACCGTTGTCGCTTACCCGAATTTGGACATGCCCCGTGAGCTGACGAGTGTGAATGGAAATCCGGGGCTGATAGTCAGCCAGCCCTAGGTTCTGTTTTTGCTGCACCGCGTAAAAGGCGTTGTTAAACAGATTCAAGAGCACCCTTCCCAACTCTTGAGGGAACACCTCGACGGGACCTAAGTCAGGTCCAAAATCAGTTTTCAGCTCGCAGTTAAATCGGCCCGCCGAATCGGCTTTATCTTTGGCCCGCCATCCGTGATAGGCAATCTTAAGGTATTCATCGGTTAAGGCGTTCAGATTGGTGGGTTGTTTCTCGCCCGTGCCGGTGCGGGAGTGTTCGAGCATCCCCTTAACGATGGCCGAAGCTCTGCCGCCGTGATGGATGATCTTGTGCAGGTTTTGGGTGAGATCGTCTAAGAGTTCCCCAATGAGTTTAGTGTCTGGTTGGGGTCTGGTTTCTTCCTCGCGTAGTTCCCCAACCAACTCTGCACTTACTTCCGAGAAGTTGTTGACGAAGTTCAGCGGGTTCTGAATCTCGTGGGCTATACCCGCCGTTAGCGCACCCAACGAAGCCATCTTCTCGGCCTGAATAAGCTGGGTTTGGGTTGTGCGGAGGTCAGCGAGGGTTTTACTCAGGTCGTCGCGCTGGTGGGTTATTTCTTTTTTCTGCTGACCAACTTGCTTATTTAAGGCACTTAACAGCGCATTCGCCTGACGCTGTCGTCGATTGGTACGCCACAAAATCAGCGCTATTATCAGCAATACGGCCAGTCCACTCAGGAGGGCAACCTGTCGAACCTGGCTTTCAAAACGAGCCTGCCCTGCCTCAATTCTGCGTCGGCGTATCTGCTCGGCAAAATTAACTGACTCTAATTGTCTAATGCGTTCTTGATTATACAAACTGTCATTGGCAACCAGCCTCAGTTCGGTATATTTGAGTGCACTATCAGTCTGCTGGCCAGCTTTATAAAGTTGGGCCAGTAGTTGACTATTTATCAGTACCCCAACGCTCAAGTTCATTTGGCGAGCAACCGTTAAGGCTTGATGGGCGTAATAAATGGCGGAATCCGGCTGGTTCTGTTGCCGAAAAATGGTTGACAGCAAATTACAGGTGCGCGTATAAACCTGTCGGTTATTGTCGGCTATGGCAGCCGTCTTTGCTCGATGGAGATACTGAATCGCTCGCTCGCGATGTCCGGCTTTACTATCAATAGCGCCCATCTCAAGCAGAACAAACGGCAGCGGATCGCCCCAGGCACTTTGGCCCAGCGCAGCCAGACGCGTGGCCAGTTGGTAGGCTACCCGCTGATAATAGCGGGCCGAATCGAGTTGATTCTGATACCGATACGCATAGCCTAGGCTAGCCAGCACTAAAATAGCATCAGAGTTTAGGGTACGGGTTTGGTTATATAAGGTTTTGGCCTGAATGAGGTAGGCTTTGGCTTTGTTGTACTCAACTAAACTGACGTATAGGTAACCAATGCTCTGGAGACTCCGTGCCAGCCCCATCTGGTCGTGGGCCAGTTCGCCCAGGTCCTGGGCGTGCAATAACTGGCTTAACGAACTGGCCAAATCCCCTTTTTCAGCGAGGATAAAACCGAGTTGGGTCAGGCATCGTCCTTCTCCTTTGGCGTATCGGATGCGCCGGGCTAGCGTTTCACCCTGCCGGGCATACCACATGGCCGAATCGGGGCGCGAGTAACGATACGATGCACTGACATCAGCCATGAGCAAAATCCGGTTTGTATCTGTTGTAACCTGAGCCAGGGCCTGTTTCAACTGGACGGTCTTTGGGTTTTGTGCCCCTAACCGTAACGGCAGACTGCTACAAATGAAAAATAAGCAAGGTAGAACTAATGGCTTCATGAGTTGGCCGACTTTTTGGTGGAGGACAAGACTCGTTTGGCAAACAATCAATTTGGGCTCAACTAAAGCGGCTACCTACGGTGGCCGACGAACGAATCGGGCTCAAACTACCCGTCCCACTTGGAGAGCACAAACGCCACTAAAAAGCCTATCACCGTCAGTAGACCCGCAAACTCGCGCGTTTCGCTGAAGGCTTCGGGGATCATCGTATCGACCAGCATGGCCAGGATGGCTCCCGCTGCCAGGGCGGTGGTAGCGGCAATGACGGAGTTGGAATAATTCTGAAATAGGCTGTAACCCAGTAGGGCCGCCAGGCCCGAGATCAGGGCAATGCCAAGCCATACCCCCATTACATACCCCATGGATCGACCCGCTTTTTTCATGCCTGCCGCGCTGGATAAGCCCTCGGGGATATTCGACAGAAATACCGCAATGACGGCCACCATACTGACCCCTTTTCCACCCAGCAGACTTAACCCGATCACAATCGATTCGGGAATACCATCCAATAAGGCCCCCACGGCGATAGCCATGCCGCTACCCGGTTTATCTGCCTCTTTGGGGTGCTCTTCCCCCGACCGTTTACGGTGTTTAGCGCCCCGATGGGATAGGAAGTAATTAGCGCCTGAATACAGTAGGGCCCCAGCCAGAAACCCACTTCCGGTGGCCATAAATCCACCTGTCCGGTAAGCCTCATCCATGAGCTCAAACGACAGGGCTGAAAACAGGACGCCACTGCCGAAGGCCATCACGCCCGCAATAAGTTGTTGGGGCACGCTCAGGAAGTAGCCCAAAAGGGCGCCAAGGAGTAAGGCGCTGCCTGAGACCAACCCCCAAAGGCCGGCCTGCGCCCATACGGGCATCTGTGGCAACATAGGCGCTGGGTTTTGGGTGGGGCTGAATGATTCGGTTTGGCTTAAAATTGATACCTGCTTAGGGGCCGACTCGGTCAACGAATCAGGTTACTGACGATTGGATAGTACACGGACCTAGTTTGACAAAGCCCGATTACTCAGGGTTCATACTCTCTTTGGCTACTGATAAGGTGATAAATTGTCCAGTCAAAAGGTGTCTACCTCAACCGGGCCTGCTACCTTTACCTAGCCATTACGTCAAGGCTTTTCTACCTTAGTGGCCAATACGCTGTGCAGCCAAATCAGCGTAAGAGACCCAGTGTACTCCGGGAAAGCAACGAATGTGTAAGGGGCTGTCTGGATATAATCTCGTACTGTGGAAGCTAATGCAAAAGCGTATCATCCCTTTCGGACCCGAAATACCCTTGCCCTCTGCCGCTTCCTGGCTGAACATAGAGCAGTTGGCCAGGGTTGAACTTAGTTCTGAGAGCGGGGCTTACCCCATCGAGTCGGCTCTCTCACTAGGGACCGCTTGGGGCTGGCGGGCGGCACATGCGGGCAAGCAGGTGATTCGGTTGGTGTTTGATCAACCCCTTACGCTGAGGCGTATCTATCTGCTTTTTGAGGAAACCCAAGCCAGCCGAACCCAGGAATTTACGCTGGATTGGAGTACAGAGGCTGGTAGCCCGTTGAGCCACATTGTCCGTCAGCAGTATACCTTTAGTCCCCCCGGCACAATCCGAGAGGTAGAGGATTATCAGGTTGACTTAGCTGAGGTGAAGCTCTTACAAGTAACCATCATTCCGAGCCTCAGTGGTGGGCTTAGTTATGCATCCTTGAAGGCGTTACGGCTTGGGTCGTTTGCTACGGGTTATCGTTGACAGTTGTTAAAAACGGATCTAGCCAAACGATACTCCGCTCCTACTCAAAAATCGTCCAGCTAAACGGTCATTTAATTTATCAATTTTAACTCTATGTATTTGAAATTTAGCCACTTATATTATTATTAAAGATTGCAAAAATCGTCCAAGAAAACGTCCGAATAAAATCAGGACAAGACATGACGCATGATACCGATGGCCTTACCTAGCACCGCCCCCAGGATTACCTCATCCACCGAATTTAGTAGGCCACCGTTCACCAAGCGACGTTGTCTCTCAACCAGTAACTGGGCTACCTAGTCTAAGGTCGTGGACACCGGAAGTTGAGGGGTAACCTCATAAGTGGTTGCAACTACCAAAGCGGGGCCCCGTGCGGTTCCACGCCGGGACGCGGCCATCCAGGCCGGACCAGATTGCAACTAGAACTCTTCACCGGTTCGTTTTTGTCTATTGCCCAGCTAAGAGAAAGAAGTCTCATACTACTTACTGTTGAAGACGGGTAAGTTAGGAACATTATGTTACTGTTTGACAAACGCCGAAGGTACCTGGTGGTAGAAGGACTTGAACATGGCCGAAAAGTGGGAGACACTCTCATACCCCACTAAATAAGCCGTTTCTGAAACGTTACGGCCCGCTCGCAAGAGGTCGGTGGCCCGGCGCAACCGGTAGCGGAACACAAAATCCTGGGGAGAGAGGTCGGTCAGGGCGGTTAGTTTGCGGTGAAGTGTCCGGCGGCTCATGCCTACCTCCCTGGCTAACTGGTCCACACTAAAAGCGCTATCGTCCAAGTGGGCTTCGATACGGTCATAAAGCGTTTCCAGAAACGGATTGGGAAGGCCAGAAGTAGCCCCCTCGGTCTCTGCGGCGCTACCGTTGCCTGCCCCGGCCAACTGACGCTGGAAGTAAGCTTGCAGCCGTTGTCGACGTGTTAGCAGGTTACGTAATCGGAGTTGCAATTCGTTCGTATGGAAGGGTTTAGTTAAATAGTCGTCGGCTCCCTGCTCCAGTCCCTCTAACCGGCTCTGGTGGGCCGTACGGGCGGTGAGCAATACCACGGCGATGTGGTTAGTCAGCGGATCGGTCTTAATCCGTTGGGCTAATTCTATCCCATCCATTAGGGGCATCATTACGTCGCTGACGACCAGATCGGGTAGTTCCAGGCGGACCACTTCCCAGGCTTCCAGTCCATTGATAGCCGTCAGGACCCGGTAGTCCGAAGTTAATTCCTGACGGATGAACTCGCGCAGTTCAGCATTGTCTTCCACTACCACCACCAGCGGTTTGCTGTCAGTTGCCTCTTCCTCAGGAAACGGGGCCAGCCCATGCTGGTGGTCCGCTCCCGGTTCTGAAGTCGCCACGGCCCAGGCCTGGGAATTGATTGGCTCAGGATCGGCCGATTGAACGGGCAGACTTAACCGCACGATTGTCCCCTGGCCTACTTCACTCGCTACCGATATCGTACCGGTCAACAGATCCGTGAGTTCCTGGACTAAGGACAGGCCAATACCGGTGCCTTCGTGCAGACGCGTAGGAGAATCGTCGGCCTGGTAGAACCGGTCGAAAATGCGGGGTAGTTTATCAGCCTCAATGCCGATGCCCGTGTCCGTGACGCTCAGGCAGGCTTGTCCGTTGGCAACCCGCCACTGAATGCTCACCTGACCGCCGGAGGGCGTATATTTAAGGGCATTAGCGAGCAGGTTAGTCATGATCTTGGTCCATTTATCCGTGTCGATAAGTACCCATTCATAGGCCTTCTCTTGGTATGTCTTCTCCGGGTGTGTATTGAGCGACACGCCTTTCGCATCGGCCTGAGGGCGGAAGTGGTTAACCAGCTCGTTGAGAAAGGAAAATAAGTGAGCGGGCGTTGCCGAGACTTTCATCTGCCCGGCGTCTAATTTGGAGAGGTCCAGCAACTGGTTGATGAGCGAGAGTAACTGCCGGGCGTTGCGATTCACTACCCCCAGCAGTAACGCCATCCGGTTGGGTAGTTCAGCATCAGCCAACATTTTTTCGACCGGAGCCAGAATCAGCGAAAGGGGCGTACGGAACTCGTGGGCGATGTTATTAAAGAAACGCTCTTTTTGCTGGCCAACGATCCTGAGTTGATCCTGAGCGGTACGCAGTGCCTGTGCCTGCTGGCGCAGTTCGGCGGTTCGGGCTTCGACCTGCTGTTCCAGGCGCTCATTCTGAGTGGCTAACAGGTCTCGCTTCTCTTCGGTAACCTGCACCACGGCACCCGCTTTTTGTTGCACCTCGGCTAAAATCTCGTTGAATCGCAGGGCAACGTAAACCAGCAATGACAAGGGAATCGAAAGACTGATCCCCG
The DNA here is from genome assembly GCF_054781775.1 of Spirosoma areae. Taxonomy (NCBI): domain Bacteria; kingdom Pseudomonadati; phylum Bacteroidota; class Cytophagia; order Cytophagales; family Cytophagaceae; genus Spirosoma; species Spirosoma areae. The sequence goes on from NZ_BAAGTT010000001.1 coordinate 14,765, forward strand.
TATAAAGAAGTTCAAAATTATAGGCGGTTTGAGTAAATTCTAAAATGGCATTGATCGTACCCAGTAAAATAGCTAAACCAACCCCCACGACAATGGCCCATTGGGCCCCTCTCAGCCGTTTCCACGAAGAAATGACAACAAAACTAAAAACCAGTGGCTGAAAAATAATGACACTGGAGCCAAGCCGACTGTCCCCCATATAGAGAGCAAGTATGGTGACCGCTAACGAAGCGAGCACGGCTATTCCAACCCCCTGGCGCTCGGTGAGATAGCCAAATATCCGCAGATAAACAACGCTAGTTAAGCCAACGAATAGCCACAGGCAGATGGTACCGATACCGGCATTTATATAGTCAACGCGAAAGGAGGGATCTGTTAAGAAACTAAAACGGAATAGATTGGCAAGGGCAAAAAAAGTTTCCGAAATAGCCAGCAGTCTGATGATGTTTTTTTCATACAGTTTTTGAGCGGAGAGCAGCCAGAAAAATAAGGCAATAAAAACAGATACCGATGCCCAGAGCGTTATGTAGGCCGTTGCCAGCTTCATATTGCTCAGCATTTCGGAGGCAAACTGTGGGCCGGTTAGTCCAATCCCTCGTTTATTTTGCCCAGGACCGCCAAGCAGTTCTGACTCGAGCCTTTTGCCCGGAAAACGAGGATACGGAGATACATAATCGACCACATGCAAGGCGATCAGATAATCCGGTCCGGGCGTTAACCGGACCCCCAGAGGGGGCTTCCAGTACGGCTTGAATTCGGCATAGGGTTTCTCATTCGTCCCCGTTCGGCCAAAGGAGATTAACCATTGCCCATTTACATATACGTCGATGGCCGCCCAGGTGATGTTTGCCAGGCCAACGGGTAGGCCTGTAAACGTAGAATCCAACCGTATTCTTGATCGGAACCACCCTTCTGCTTTGCCAGCCGGGTTCGCATCCTTAGCCGATAACTCAGCCGGTGTTTTGTTGAGCCAGCCAGCCGTATTCAGCGTCGGGTTAGCCCAGGTGGGGTTATGTCCGGGTCGATAAACCCACCCTTTTAAGGTAGACAGGTTGATTAGGTGGTACTGGTCAAACATACGGGTCGATAAGACGAGGGTAGTGTCCTGAGCCAGCGTATGGGGTAGACTCAACCCGAAAAGCAGAACCGTAAATAGGCTTCTCATCGGCAGAAATTGATTAGTTAATAGGTAACTGAACCACGAACCCGATGGCGCCGGCTTTCCAGGACCAGGGTACTCCTCCTAGAAATTGGAGCGGACGGACACCTAAAGCCCATTTTAGTAGGTTTTGACCATCAAACCTACTCAGAATGTATCCGCTGGCAGACTGTGGTTTTTTAAATTTACCTCATTAAGTGCTCGATGCAATAGGGAAAAGCCGTACACTCCATTAACAGGGTACGACTTTTCCGGTCGGCTAAAGCAAATTGTTGATCCGTCTCAAACACGCCCTTAGCGGACCTCGCTCCTACCTGCCTCTGGGTGTTTTTCTAAAAACTTTAGTACGGCCTGCGGTTTAGCAAGACGGATCGGCGCTTTTTCGGAGACAACGGTTGCCAGACCATCCCGATCTCAGAGAATCCCGATCCGTTTCCACGCTTTTGTGCCGCCCCCGAACGTTGGCTGCAGGCCCTAAGTTAGCCCAAGCCGAGTGGTAAACAGGCATTTTTGAGGGCATATGGGTTAGAGAATAAGGAAGTGAACTACGGCACCTTTTTGCCTTTCAGTTCTTCTCCGTTAGCCTGTCGGTAGATGAAATGGCTGGCTTGGTTGGTCTCCCCCTTCACGAATACAATTGAGCCGGGGAGGACTTTAGTAAAGAACGTGGTTTCGTTTTGCGGCAAGAGTTCAACTTTGGGCATGGATGTGCTGGGCCATTGCCCCATCAATTTGTCCCCCTCCCGCGTAACGGTCAACACTAAATTCGGCGCGGCCTCATACTGCCCGGTATAGGCATCGAATAGCTTCGGGTCGACCTTTCCCACCGGACGATCGGCGGCAATGCCTGAACTGTGACCCGCCACATGTTGCCAGCGTCCATTGCGCTTCACAAACATGTCGGTCTCTCGGTCTTTTCTGGTCAATTTTTGCCCATTGAAATCGCTTACCGAGGTACGTAAGTAGATAGCAACCGCCGTATTTCCGTAGTCAACCACCCGCAGGGAATCAAGGTCCCAAGTTTCGTTGACTGCGTCCGACATCGTCTGGATATTAGTCAGCATCTGGGCTTTGGTCTGGATACGGCTGCCGCTCTCATCGGTGGAGATGAACGGATCAGCCAAGGTGCGATCCGCAAAACGGGCTAATGCCTTTTTATCGGCTCTGATCGCTTTTAATTCGGTCAGGAAGGCTCGGATTTCCTCTTCGGTCCTGCTAGGGGTTATTTTGGTAGCCGTCGATGAAGGCTGAGCCTGTAAGGCTGGGGAAAATACGATCCAACTGAGTAAGGTGAAGATGAGTAAAGTTTTCATGGGATTAAAAGGAGTTAGAAGTTGAAGAATATACCTTGACCTAATTCTTGTTTGCTCGTCGCTTAGGAGCTTGGTTTTGGCGCCGCTGTTCCACAATTGATATGTGCGTTGGGTCGATTGAATGGCCATTGGTTATCAGGGTGAAGGGTTTGAGAAAGGCAACTCGGATTAGGCGGGAGCGACCTACCTATCCATAAGCCAAAATTGGGTATTTGACTTCTAACGGACCCTCGTTTTGCGGCCAATAATGAGCGGTTTAGGGACAGGCGAATGAATGAGGGCCTACGGAAGCTGCCTGCTGACTATAAAAACGATCACCTGACTATATCAGGCTAAGACAGTGTACGCCGTGGTGGATGCCTCGGGTACGTGGAGCAGGCAGCCGGTCAATACCTGCGGGGCTAGGAGGTCAGTAGCCAGCAGTGGGACTGGGCGGGGGCCGTCGAACGGTTGAGCGTAAAGGTAGGTGGTCAACCGGCGGGGATGCTGTCTTAACCCCCTGAATGGCTGTTTTCGTTCAATTAAAAGGCATTTCAAACCATTTAGTGGTCGTGTAATTGGCTATCAATGAATACATTAGATTAGAAACAGCCTCCAATAAAATCGTTCACGAAACCTTCCCATTGATTTAAGAATAAGACACAAAGAAATATAGTAGTAAGTGAACCCTTAATTCGATGAACGGTGGTCCCTACTTTTTGGCTCTACTCCTGGAAGTATATCGTCTGAAAACCGTCCTTTCCAGGTATACATCCATTACTTGCTTTTTCATTTCTATTCTGCTATGCTCAAAGCTACCGATGCTTCGCTTTTGCTGATTTTAGTGAACCTGATCTTGACGACGACTGGCTTTGCCCAGCAAAGCCGACAAACCATTTTATTTAATGATGACTGGAGGTTTCATAAAGGCGATATGACCAATGGCGACAAACCAACGGTGAATGAGGCTGACTGGAAAGCCGTAGACCTGCCCCACGACTGGAGCATTGAGGGGCCCTTTGAGGAGCAGTGGGCCAGCGCTACGGCCTATCTACCCGGCGGAATTGGCTGGTACAGAAAGGCATTTGACATTACCCCCGGTATGCGGTCAAAAAAGATATTTCTCTACTTTGATGGCGTCTATAAGAATAGTGAGGTCTGGATAAACGGGCATTATCTGGGCAAACGGCCCAATGGGTTCACCCCCTTTCAGTATGAGATCACACCTTACCTGGCCAAGACAGGCAAAAACATTGTGGCGGCAAAAGTCGATCATACCCAGTTTGCCGATTCGAGGTGGTATACCGGTTCGGGCATTTACCGCAATGTATATTTAGTAGCCACCGATCCGGTGCATGTTGATCTGTGGGGCGTTCGCTTCGTTACGCCCGAGGTAACTCCCCAACGGGCCACCGCGAATGTTACCGTGTCAGTAGCCAATCAATCCAGCATCACGAAACCCATCCTAGTAAAAGCGCAGTTAATTGACTCAAAAGGAAAACCGGTAGCTACGGCCCAGCAACCCGTATCGGTTCAGGCCGGTGGTAAAGCCGATGCCACGATGTCATTTACTGTACCGAATCCGTCACTTTGGTCAACCGAGCAGCCTGCTTTATATCAGCTGATTGTTACGGTAAACGCCAATGGCAAGCCAATCGATACGATCACGGAGAACGTTGGCTTTCGCTCCTTCCAATTCGATAAAGACAACGGTTTTTTCCTCAACGGAAAGAACATGAAACTCAAAGGTGTCTGCATTCATGACGATGCAGGTGCTTTAGGGGTTGCCGTGCCGGAAGAAGTTTGGGTTCGCCGATTAAAAACGCTGAAAGAAGTCGGCTGCAATTCCCTGCGGATGAGCCATAACCCCCATGCCGATTACCTCTATGACCTGGCCGACAAAATGGGTTTTCTGGTTATGGATGAATCCTTTGATGAATGGGAAGAAGGCAAAAACAAATGGATAAAAGGCTGGAATGTTGGCAAGCCGGGTAATGATGGTTCATATTCGGATTTCAACCAATGGGCCGAGCGTGACGTAGCGGATATGGTCTTACGGAACCGTAACCGTCCCTCGATTATCTTCTGGAGTATCGGTAATGAAATCGATTATCCGAATGATCCGTATACGCACGAAGTGCTCAATACGGGCCGAAATCCGCAGATTTATGGCAAAGGGTATACGCCTGGTCATCCGGCCGCGAGTCGGTTAGGCGAACTGGCCCGGCAACTGGCGGCCGTCGTGAAGAAATACGACCCCACAAGACCCGTAACGGCCGCGCTGGCCGGGGTAGTCATGTCAAACGAAGTTGGCTTTCCTGAAGCGCTGGATGTTGTCGGCTATAATTATCAGGAATACCGCTACCCCGACGACCACAAGAAATACCCGGACCGGGTGATTTACGGTAGCGAAAACGGGATGGCCTACAGTGCGTGGGCTGCGGTAGCGGATAACGCGTATATATCAGGTCAATATTTATGGACCGGCATTGACTACTTAGGTGAAGCGCGTAGCTGGCCCTCCAAAGGCAATCAGGCAGGCTTAATCGATTTGGCGGGTTTTAAAAAACCGGAGTTTTACTTTCGGCAAAGCCTGTGGACCGATACCCCCTTCGTTTACATGGCCACGGCTCCTGTACCGGCGACCCCTCCGACAGGCAATCAGGCCAACAACCGACGGAAGCTTACTGCTTCCTGGAATTACAAAGAAGGCGATAGCATACGGGTAAGCTGTTTTACCACTTGTGACGAAGCCGAGTTGCTGCTAAACGGAAAGTCATTGGGCAAAAAGCAACTGGCTGATGCTGCCGAGCGGGTTATGACCTGGAGGGTGGCTTACCAGCCGGGTGATTTATCGATGAAAGGGTATAAAAACGGAAAGGAGTCAGCGCAATACGCCTTAAAAACAGCCGGTGATGCGTATGCCATTGAGGCAAAGGCGGATCGTACCTCGTTCGATAAAACAAAAAAACAGCTAAGCCATATTGAGATAAACGTACTGGATAAAAACGGTGTCCCGGTCTATACTGCCGATCGTGAAATCTGGGTGAAGGTGGAAGGCCCCGCCAAGCTGATTGGTCTGGAAAGTGGCAGCACCACCAGCCATGAAGCGTATAAGGCCGATAAACGCAAGCTGTTTCAGGGTCGCTTACTGGCCTACATCCAGTCACAGCAAAAAGCCGGTGCCGTAACCGTTACGTTATCAGCACCCGGTCTGCAATCGAAAGTGATCCGATTTCAATAATATGTTGGACAGTGGAATAGCCTTAAGTGACTACACCACTCAATAGAATGGGTAGGTTACAAGTAGTAACCTACCCATTCTATTGACAACTCATTAATTGACCTTTCTGATCCGGGCTACCCAGCCGCCACCGCCAGCCAGTTGTAACGGCACCTTAGCCCCGGACGAAAGGGTAATGGTTTCCTTTTGGTAATCAGTGCCATCACGCTCGGCATTCAGGCCGTCTTTGAAGACCTCCGCTTCGTAGCTGCCACTCGGCAGAAACGAAAAGTCAAGGGTTAGTTCGCGAGGAGTCCAGTTGTTCATCGCCCCGACAAACCAGGTATCGCCCTTTCGGCGGGCCAGGGCTACGTATTCGGCTACTTTGCCATCCAGCGCCACCGTCTCATCGAACGCAGCGGGTATTTTGGTCATGAAGTCGGTGCATTCTTGCTCCTTGATATAGGTCGTCGGGCTATCCGACAGCATCTGGAACGGCGCTTCAAACACCACAAACTGAGCCAACTGGTTACAGCGCGTCCCCTTGGCCATCGGCAAATTATTGATAGGCCTAAAATTGGCCTGATTCACGTTCCGAAACGCACCCGAGGTGTAATCCATTGGCCCGGCCATCATCCGAATGTACGGGATGCTTACCGTGTAACGGGGCTGATCTTCATTCGACCACTTGAAGTTTTCCAGACCCTTGACGCCCTCATAGCCAATCACGTTCGGGTACGTTCGCTGCAATCCGGTGGGTTTGAATGCGCCGTGGTAATCAACCATCAGCTTGTTGTCAGCCGCCAGTTTGGCGATGTCGTAGAGTGATTTAACGGCCACCTGGTCATCCCGGTCGATGAAATCAATCTTAAAGCCTTTGACGCCCATCTTCGCGTAGTGCGGGAATGCTTGGTTCATTCCCTGCGTAATGGCATACCAGTAAGCCCATATCACAACCCCCACGTTTTTCTGCTTGCCATAGTCCACAATCTCGGGCAGATTCAGGGCCGGATTCACCTTTAGCAGGTCCAGCCGATCTGACCAACCGGCGTCGATGACGATGTATTTCACCCCGTTTTTGGCGGCAAAATCAACGTAGTATTTATAGGTTTGGGTGTTGTTGCCCGCTTTGAAATCGACGTGCGAAATAGTCCGGCTACTCCACCAGTCCCAGGTAGACTGCCCGGCCTGAATCCAGGACACATCGGCAATGCGGGTGGGGGCGGCCAGCTTCTGGACAATATCATTGTTGAGCAAATCTTTGTCCTGTTCGCTGATGGCTAGCGCCCGCCAGGGGAACGAGCGGGTGCCCGTTGTTTTGGCCATGTAGTCAGCCCGTTTGGTCGGAATGAAGTTCATGTTCCCCGATCCGCCCAATTGCGCTTCCAGCGGGTAAGGGGCATAAACCCCTTTAAAACCTTTCCCGCTTTGATTCATGTCTACGTACATGCCGGGGTAATCTTCCAGGTCGGCTTCCAGCAAAACGACTTTCTTATTCTGGCCCACATCGACCAGCAGCGGTAAGAAAGCTAAGGAATCTTTGGGAAACTGCGACAGTTTGATTTCGTGATACAGGGCTTCAAACGAGGAGTTGAAATTCTGGCCGCCCCGGTAATCCCACTGAATGGGAATAAAGGCCCGGTGGTCGTCGGTGAAATTGACGTTGGCTTCTTCGATTTTCACAGTCAGCGAATCCTTGCGCTTCGTAAAAAACCGGTAGGCTGCCGCGTCATTATACACCCGGAAAATGACGCCATACTCGCCTTTGCAGTTCAGGGTAAGCTGATTATACTGGTCTGGAATAACTGCTTTTTTGTAATTGATGGCCTGAATGGTGGCATTCACTTTTTGCATGGGTGCGGAGGTTATCCGGGCTTTATCGCCCAGCACTTCTCCGCCTTCCAGTTGCAGGGAAATGGCCGAGGGCGTAATAATCGGATGGTCTTTGTGCATCAGAGACCACAGTAGTTTATCGGCGGCTTCAACGTGCAGACGAATGGTGCCGTCGGGTGACTTCAGGTCGTAATTCTTAGGTTTCTGGGCATTTAGCCAGGTGGAGCTTGCCACCAGCAGGAGCAGAACGATTCTGTATTTCGTGTTCATCTGAGTTAAGAGAAAAGGACTTCGAAAATAAGATTAACTAGGGCTAAAAATTAAAATACAGTACACCACTAAACGTATCGAGCCCGCCGTATGTGACGGATTAGAGTTAACAGTTATGAAACCGAGTAATATTAATGATTCCCCTCTCCTACTCAAAACCGTTCAGAAAAACGTCCCTATGATTTCGAGACAAGACAGCAACTTTTTAATAATTGTCCACACTAATCCGTAGCATACGTCTTGTTGGGGTCTGCTGAACTACCCACGAAAGTAGTATTATAGCCCCAACTTATTGGGCCGTAAAGGCGTAAACATTACAATTTGGTAACGCACTTTTGAGGCCGATTTTTTTCTAGCGAGTTATACATTACGTACACCCATCAACCCGGATGCGGTCAATCTTACAGTATGCCTTATGGTGCATCCTTATGTGTATGCCGACCGAGACTTGAGCTGGTTATCGTTCAATTACCGAGTGTTGCTGGAAGCCCACGACGAGCAGGTGCCTCTGGCCGAACGAGTCAAATTTCTGGCTATTTATTCGGCCAATCTCGATGAGTTCTTTCGGGTTCGCGTCGCGGCCTTGCGCAGCATGGCGGCTCTATCCCCAAAGAAACGAAAGAAACTACCGATTGATCCGCTCGTCGTGCTGGCTCAGATTGCTGATACCGTTGCCCGCCAGCAACCCCAGTACGAAGCGCTCTTCGAGCAAACCCTTCTTCCGGAACTTAGGCAGAAGAACGTGGTTTTATATACCCATCAACCTCTGTCAGACCTTCATCGCTTAGAAGCGTCCGAGTACTTTCGTCGTACCGTACTCTCCTATTTGCAACCCGTTTTCGTGGGCACGCACCGTCGGATGAAGAGTCGGGACAAACTTCCCCTGCTTAATAGCAAAGCCCTTTATTTCGCTCTTACTCTACGGCCTAAACTCGCACCAGACGCCCTTCACGTAGAATCGCCGGCCGAGACCGTAATGGCCTACCTCAACATCCCAAAAGATAAACTGGCTCGCTTTGTTGAGCTATCCCCAATCGATGGGGTAAGCTACTACGTCTTTCTGGATGAGATCATCCGGGCTAATTTAGGCGTCATTTTTCCGGTTTTCGACGTTGACGCCTGCTGTAGTTTCAAGCTCAACCGATCTGAAGACATCAGTATCAACGACGAATATCGGGGTGATCTGATCAAAAAAGTTAAAGTTCAACTGAACAAACGGAAAACCGCCCCGCCGGTTCGTTTTTTGTACGACCGGGCAATGCCCGCTCCCCTGCTGGCCCGGTTTAGCAAGCTGTTTTCGTTGACCGAGGATGACCTGATGGCCGGTGGACGCTACCACAGTCTGAGTGATTTGATCCGCTTACCGCTAAGTACGAAACCTGGTCTGGCTGTGCCCGGCATGGTTCCGCTGCCTTCTCCTGACCTGGATACCTACGAGTCCGTGTTGGCTGCCATCCGTCAGCAGGACCGCTTGCTTCACTTTCCCTATCAATCGTATAGCTACGTCCTGCGCTTTTTTAACGAAGCGGCTATCGATCCGCTCGTCTATGAGATCCAGGTGGCTCTGTACCGAGTGGCAACGGACTCGCTGATTGCCAATGCACTGATTAGTGCCGCCCGCAATGGCAAGAAAGTGACCGTGTTTGTAGAGGTGAAAGCCCGCTTCGACGAGGCGAACAACCTGCGGTGGGCCGAAGAGATGGAACAGGCTGGTGTGCGCATCATCTATAGCTTACCCGGCCTTAAAGTCCACGCTAAGATTGCCTTAGTTAAGCGCGCCAATGGGGCCACCAAATCCAGGAAAAACCCGCAACGATTCGTGTATTTGAGCACGGGCAATTTTAACGAGTCGACAGCCGAGGTGTATACGGATCAGGGTTTGTTTACGACCCATCCGGGGATGGCCGATGATCTGGAAAAAGTCTTTGGCTACCTGCGAAAGCAAAAAAAGATCCATCGTCTGCGACACCTGCTGGTGGCACCGGTCAATCTTCAGCAGCGATATCTGGACCTGATCGAGCGGGAAATCAAGCAGGCTAAAAAAGGCAAAAAAGCCCGTCTGATCATTAAACTCAACGGCCTGGAAGATCAGGTGATGATTGATAAATTGTACGAAGCCAATCAGGCCGGGGTGCAGGTTCAACTCATCATTCGGGGCATCTGCTGCTTGGTGCCGGATCTACCGGGGATCAGTGAAGGGATTGAGCTGATTCGGTTGGTGGACACATTTTTAGAACATAGTCGCGTCGCCGTTTTCCACAATGGAGGCAAACCCGAGGTGTATCTGGCTTCGGCCGATTGGATGAACCGGAATCTCTACCATCGGGTAGAAGTAGGCTTTCCCATTTATTCGACGGCGCTGAAAAAAGAATTGCTGCAACTGCTCGATTTTCAACTTCACGATTCGGAAAAAGCTCGCCGGATTGACCAATGGGGACAAAATCAACCCATTGACTCAGGGAATGACTCCAAACTCCGTGCGCAAAGGGCTATGTACGATTGGCTTAAAGAGCCATCATAACGGAAGTAAATCGCCATATTCTAAATTTCGTATGCTACGGATAGTTGTTGACAGTTATTGAAATTGAGAGCATTAGTAATCGGGTAGAAATGTAGGCAAAAAACTATTTTATCCACCTCCCTCCTACCCAACCACCGTTCAGAAAAACGTCCCTTTTTTCTAACTTCGTTCTGATCAGCTTGATGCCATCCCAATACCCAAGAGCAACCGGCCTAGTATAAACTGCCCTTACCTCCCTTTTCAACTAAGCTGGCAAAAACAGCAGGAGGGCACAAAAAAACGCTTCAGCCAGGTAGGGAGCAGAGGGGATAGTCCCAGACGCAGATGCTTTTGATAAATCAGTTTATTTCTGGCAGTATTCACGCCTACCGGGGGGGAGTTTACACGTCCCAGTAGAGGTACATGTCTTAAGAAGCCACTACGGGTGTGTGCCCGCTGGTTGTCCAAACCCTTCCCATCAGACCACTCTAGACAAAGGGCTTTTGGCCGACGGCAAATCCCATTTATACCAATGCAAATACCTACTGGCATCAGGATAGCATGAACCGGTCTTTACTCGGATGCCTACTTAGTTAAGTTACACTCTGGTAATCAAGAAGATAGTATGTAAAATAATAGATGTGGATAATCCCTCTCTACCTATTCGATAATTTTTAGTTATGACTATATAACTCTTAATTATATTCGCCTGACGCATAGACAGATCACGTTGCGCCCGGACACCATGCGGAATCTCAAAGATCACACCAGTTACAACACCAACCCCTTTGCAGGTGAGAAGAAGGCCTATGCCCGCTCGGTGTTCCAGCCCGACGACTACACGCTCAACCTGCTGATTTCGCTCTCACCCAGGGCGCTGCGGGTACTGCTCGTCATTGCCGCCCGCGTGGATGCCAGCACGGGCCTGAGCTACTGTCCGACCCGCGAACTGCGGACGCTCTTCAGCCATCATTCGGCCAATATATCCCGGGCCAAGACCGAACTGCTGCGGGCCAGGCTGGTCGCCTATGGCAAGGCCAATCACACCTTCTACGTTAATCCGGCGGCTTTCAGGCCCATCCACCTCACTCTTGAGTAATGAGTTGCTAGAGTATAATCTATACCTATGAATCCAGCCGCCAGGTAATGCTGGGTAGCTTGTAGTAAGTCTCGTTGGTTTGCTGGTCGTGTAGGACGAGCATCAATACGCCCCCCAAATCGTCCAGGTAAAGTTGATGATTTGGGGTCGATTCAAGAATGGGTATGGCAGGTTGTTGGTTTAGGTGAGTTGGTTGGTCATGGTCCAGTGTTGGAGTAGCTGCTGGAGTTTCTGCGCGTAGGCATCGGGCATCCGTACATCGAAGGCCAGGGCCTGAATGGCCTCCACGTCCTGCGCCCATTGCCGGTGTCGCTCATCCCAGGTTTGTAGGCAAAATAAGACCTCCTCGAACTGGCTGTTGCTCCAGTGGGGCAGTTGTTGTAAATCGACCAGTCGTCGCTTTTGGACAGCCGCAATGCTGGCTATCTGGTCAGGAGTGAGGTTACTGAGGTTAATCATAGTTGTGTTTCCGGTTGTTGTGAGGCTAAGCCCAAGCGGTTAAAAGGCGGGTACTTTCGCTGCCAGTCAAAGAAATCCATTGGCTTAATCATCGGTACGGCGTTAGGCGGGGTTGGTTCGTCCCATTCGACGGGGTAGGTATCGCATGAATCAAGCGTCAAGCGTTCGAGCTGAGATTCAGTCGGGCGAAGGATCGAGCCGGGATTGACTCTGTGGTCGGCGATGATGCTGACAATAATAGGGTCACAATCAGACTTGGCTACGCTGCTTTCACGTTTAAAAGTAGCCCGTCCCGTTTTTGGGACAACAGATGTAGCTGGTTCGGCATAAATTGGCTGTTGTTTACCATCGCGAATCCCATCGCGAATCGTTCGATCTGCGGCCCGCACATCAGCAACATTCGGTTTTCGCCGGATGGCATCCTCCAGCGCAGTTATGGCATCGGCTTCATCCAGTACCCCACCAGCAATGTGTCCACCAGCAGTAAAGGCAGCCCGGTTTAGCTGGGCGTGTTTCTGGCCATCGGGGGCATCCTCGATGAGACGTACACATCGCTGAAGGGCGTTGCGGGTAAATTCACCCGATGGGAAGCGGTAGGCTGGCCGGTCGTTGCGTGGAGCAATTGGCGGAGGGGTGTATTGACCTGACATAACCCCCGCAGCTTCGTTAAAATACGGCTCGGCATCGTAACTGACGTACCGTAAATGCGTTGGGTTATTGCCTTTGCTGCCATCTAAGGCAATCCCAAACTTTTGACTGAATAGCCGTTGCAGATACCGAAAATGAGCCACCAAGGTTTCGGGCGTTTGTCCGTCAGGCAGACGAGCGACAAACCATACCCCACCCCGAACGGAGTACGAACAAAGTACCACGTAAGGTAGTCGGGCAATATGCCGCTTTAACTCGTTCATGTCAACGTCGGGGTTATCCTGCTGGTCAATGTCTCCCATCAATAGCGGCCATTGGTGGTTCACCTGCTCTTTAACGGGAAAGCCTTTCGTTCGGTGGTTGAGCAGGGCAACAGGAGTAAAGGCTCGTAGCTTTTTCTTTAAGTCCTTTTGCCGATGCTCATCCAGCTCCTGGCGGATTACCTCAATAGGTTCTTTGTAAAACCCAGTCGTGGTTATCCGTCGCAGGGTAGTTACATCCTCTGGCTGTTTCTTGTAGGTATCGGCAAAGATGCTGATTGGTACATCTAACAGGTTTGGGCGGAGGGTCTGATTGTCCATGCTGCTAACTGCTAAAGTTGGTGCTAAATTGATTTTGGCAGTATCAAAAGTTACTGCTAACTGCTAAGGGCCATATAGGGGGGTTAGCAGTTAGCAGTAACTTTTAGTCGGGTTCCTGCTCGATTAATTCAAGCCGGTAATACTGTTGCTTACCATCCCGGTATTCACCTAATCGAACGTTTCGACCCTGTTCATCGGTCATCGGTGGCTGCTCCTCGACAACCAGTTTTAGCCGTTTACGGATGGTTGCGTTGCTGGCCTTAAATTCGGCTTCGAGTGTCTCGACTACCTCTCCTTTGGTTAGCGGACCATCAGCCAGTAAACTTGTCAGGCGGTCGGGCACATCCTCTCCGTTGGCCTTGTGTTTGCGTTGATGAATATAGCTGGCAATGTCATCGGCGCCCGCCAGCCGCAGGCCATGGGATTCCTTACAGAATTTTAGAAATAGAGGGTCGGGGCGTTTGCCTCGTCGCAGTTTGAGATAACGGAGTTTTATTAGTTCAGTTTCGTTGCCGTTTGCGTCTTTCTCGAAACCAATTTGTAAAACTGTACTTGCCTTGTTAGCCGCTTCGGTGCCGGTATGTCCCCTGGCTTTTTCAGTGCCTGGGTTCTGGTGAATAACCAGCAAAAACGTTGCGTCGTAGTTATCGCAGAGGTTGCCCAAAAAATCAAACAACTTCATCGACTCTTTGGGGTCGTTAAAATCCCCGATGGCATCAGTCACTACGTCAATCAGGCAAAATAGATGCAAACTCGTTTGCTTCCGAACGTGATGGATAAACGTTTCAATGGCATTGAATCGGTCTTTGCGTTCTTCCCCCTTGATGGAAGTAAAGCGAAAGTGTTCGGGCTTTTCGTCTAAGCGAAAGCCCGCCCGAAGTTTTATGCCCTGAACGGCGTAGGGCAACTCCTCCGTAAGATTGCGCTCAGTGTCGATGTAGCATACACAAAAGCGTTCCAGCATGGCCTTTTTAAACTCCAGAAACTGCGGATCGTTATTATCATTACCTGTCAGCATCAGCGCAGCCAAGAGTTCAGCCAGTCGGGACTTATGAGAGCCAAAAGCACCCTGGATGATATTCGCAGTACCCCGTCCAATGATACCAGATCCATCCCGGCTGATTAGTGGTGGCGTAAATACAACCTGCTGTGTTGCGGCATTCCCCAACACCTGCTCTTTGGTTAGCAGGCGCTTCAGGAGATTGGACGATGAATCGGAATTGTTACCTGTTTTTTCGCTGGACTTTTCTTCGGCATCCGGTTGTTCCGCCGTGTTTGGGGGCGGCTTCTGGTAGTCGTTGTCTGACTCCTGTTCGTTAAAGTTAATATTGCCAGTCTCCGCCAGTTCTTCGTCCGACATATTAAAAATAGGAGGACGTCGGGACTCTTGTCTATTAGATTCATAAAACGGCGCAGCGTTTTCTTCGGAAAGCAATTTTCGATAGAGGTCTGCTGGCCAGTTTCCAATCGTTGTGGCATCGGGTCGTTTTGCTGTTTCCTCTGAATGAAATTCGAAAAACTTAGAAGGATTTTTTTCGAGACGCCGGTAAAATTTGCCATTTGTTCCGGCGAAAAAATTGGGTAGTAGCTCTTGCGTGAGAGGCTGGAAATGAGTAGATTGCATTGATTTTGAGCTTGTTAGTAAACGGATAGTTTTGCTGTGGTGGGCGGAGCTATCCGTTTGCATTTGGGAGAGTGGTGAGGAACACGCGCAGGTCGTCGATGTTGGCGACTATAAATACAGAAGAGTTGGGTTCAGAGGGCACGGGCGGGCCTTCCCCGGATAGGGGTTGGAGAACGATTCTAAGCTGTTTTCGCCCAATTTCGGCCCGAATTTGCAGGCCAAAGTCAGCTTTTTGGAGCAGCCAAATACATCCGCCGACAGCTTTTATTTCGTGAGCGACGCTGGTTGCTAAAACCGGCTGGCGGGTGCTAACGGGGTGGGTTTGTACAAACTCAAACACGATTGCGCCCCTCCTTCCGACGTTCCGATGGCTTCTTATGATTTACATACCCCTCAGCTACGGTAGATAATTCGGTGAAAGTCTTGATGTGTTGGTCCTTAAGCCACTGATCGATTTCACTTTGCAAAAAGACCAGTCGTTTGCCCATTCGCTTAAAAGGTATCTCGCGCCGTTGGACCCGACCATAAAGCGTCGTTACGGCTAACTGTCCTGGAAGGTATTGGCTCAGTTCTTTGATGCTTAACCAACGATCAGGAGCGGGGTGACTACGTTCATTCTGCGAAAGCACAGCGGCCTTTAAGTCATCAACTTTTCGGCCTAAATCAGCTACGAAAGCAGGTAGCTGAGCGAAAGTGAGGGGAGTGTTGTCCATATATTGCTAATACGCTTTTCAGATGCGTTGGGCAATATTATGGGTATAGTCAGTAGTCAGGGAGAAACAGTTATAGCAGGTACAAAACAGTTACAGCAGTTATTAAATAGTGGTGTCCCACTTAATTGGTGCGGCCTGTGAATTATTAAATTTTTTAAAAACAGTATCGAAATTATAATTAGTAAAGTTATCCGTCAGCAACCGGACGTATTTTGCTTTAGAATGCTTTGTTGGCTCATAAGTATAGTCGTTTTTGCATTTTTCATAGTATAGATAAAATAGTTTTTCAATAGATGTCCGTTCTCCGTTTGCTAAATTAAAAGTCTGTATGGGTACGTCTGTATTAAGTGTAAATGCCCGTTCGATGAACTTTTGAACCTGATCGACTGTCAGAAATGGATTGCCATTTTTGCTTTTAGTGTTTGCTAACTGCATGAACCATTTGTCAATAACACCTAATGACATGGGTGGATTGAAACGATTCTTTTTGCCATTCCAGTAATCATCGTTATCTTCTTGTCCTGCTGTCTCACTCGACGGCTGACAACGTAATCCTATCTGCCGGTTAACTTCGTTCAGGCATTCAATTAGCGATTCTTTCTTTAATCGGATTGCTTTTTTAACGATGGGAGATGGGAGTGGTTTGTCTTCAAAACTGAGTAAAAGTGTGAGAAGGTCTTTTAACACATTGAGTTCTTCTACTCTTTTCTTGCCGCTGATGTGGCTCAACGCTTCTGTTATCCACCGACCTGTGTTACGGATAGTAAGGTCAATCCGATTAATTACTTCATCTGGGTTTTCTCGTGCAAAACGCTCTTCAATAGTACCAATAGTTAAGCATTCAAATAGGTAACCGGACATAGCAAGTTCTAAATTATTGTCAATGAACTCAACCAATCTTGTAAATCTGGCCGCATCCCCACGAGTTGTTTCGATGGCGTATGCCTGATCAACAAACCGTCTGAAGAAGAATTGAACGTCGGTGCTATTGTCAGATAACGATAGCGTAATTAGTTCATCGGATACAGAATTTACTTTACCCAAAAAATAGTCTCCGGCGTGTTCTAAGATGACAATATTATCCAACAGTGATTCCCAATGGTCAGGGTGAATGAGTAAACCCCTCACAGGAGACCAGTTGATTCCCCATTCCTTACTACTATCCAAGTCACAGTTAAACTCGTGAAGCTCATCGAAATTGATTTTTGCCCGTATTGTATTGAGTTTTGACAGCGTAAGTAGACGGCTCATACTTTTCTATTCTATAGTTTAATGCGGTCGGCGGCTCCGCGCTTTAAATAGTCTACGATCTGAGAGAAAATCTGGACGGGGAGAAGAAAGGGGCAATTCCAGTCCTACAAGTGCATCTTATTGGCCGCTTCACGTTTTTTAGAATCGACTACCTTAGCATAGATCTGAGTCGGCGTAACGCTGCTGTGGGTCATCATCTTGGAAGTCGTAAACAGGTCTGTCCCCATTGTCAGCTGAAGCGTTGCGTAGGTGTGCCGGAAACAGTGAAAGCCAAACTTCTTAGTTTTGCCGGCGTTCGCAATCCACTGCTTAAGCACCCTCCCACAATGAGCGGCATAATTGAGCCCGGCAAACACAAGCTCGTCCGGTTGCCCAGGACCACCCAATAGTTCAACGGCCATGTCAGCAATGGGCAGAAACTCCGCCCCCTGCGTTTTCTTCTGGCGAAACTGAATACTGTATCCGTCCCCCTGCCGGTAGCGTAGCTCGCCCCACGTTAGCTTATGAATATCCGAGAAGCGCAGGCCCGTCAGAGCAGCAAACAAACCAGCCTTCTTTAAGACAGGTACTGCGCAGTCTGCCTCAGCCACTGCCGTTAATTCTTCCTGAGTTAAATACTCCCGGTGGGATTCCTTTCCTTTGATTCGGTCGATCTGGGCGTCGAGATCAATCGAAATGTATTCGTCTTTATAGGCCTGGCGCAGGGCTGCCTTAAATTTGTTAAAATAGCCAGCCGATGAGTTCAAGGCCAGCGGCTCATCATTACGCTGACTCTTGGCCTTACTCATATATTCTTTAAACTCCCTGCACTTCTGGGCAGTGAGATCAGTGAACCGTAGCGTTCCACCCGTAAAGTCTTTTAGATACAGTAAAGAGCAACGCCAGTTATTTCGGTTGCTGCCCGAGCGTTTATTGGCAAGCTGCTCAAAATAGCGCACGAAACAGGCATTCCGTTTTCGCGTAGAGAGAAACCCGAACGCTTCCTGATGGACCGCAAGCTGCCGCCTGGCCCGGATGCCCTCAGCGATTGCAAGGGTGTCTTTGTTGAGTTGTTTGTCACCCGTCGTTTTGGGTTTATCGACGATGTACATACCCAGAAACTCCCGGCGCGTCGGCTTACCTGTATCAGGATGGGTAATGGCTGGATAAAAATCTAAGTAAATCGTTTTGCGGCCTTTTGAAATTGGCTTACTCCGCAGCGTTACTTTTATCATAAAGGCTCTGGGTTAACCTGACTGGCAGTAAGCTCAGCCAGAAGTTCATCTATTTGCGCTTTGGGTACGTAGGCGTATTTACCCTTATACTGCTTCGGAATGCGGTTCCGTCGAATAACTTCGTAGAGTGTCTTGCTCGATACACCGTATTTCTGCTGGGCTTCCTGGAGCAAATAGCACTCAGACAAGGGTATCGTTTCGGTCGGTCTATCCGGTGCAAACGGAATAATAAGCTGCCCCGTGAATAGCCGGTCAATATCAGACCGGCGAATCAGCGTTTTTTTCACGTTCAGATTCACGGCCAGCAGCGTCCCGGCCTGGATCATGTTATAAATCGTCTGGCGCGAACTGTTGAGTAGCTTAGCCGCATCCCGGACTGTCAGGAACTCCTTCGCTTTTACCCGCTCAATCGCCTGCACCTCGGTACGAGTCTGCATCTGCCGATCACTGCCGTCTACCTTCACCGCTTTCTGGCGGACCGCATAGGCCTGCTTCGCGCACTGTTTGCCGCAGGTTCTTGTGACGGTTGTTCGAGCCTCGAACTCTTTCCCGCAATACTCACAAATGCGCTTTAATCGGATTGAAGATGGCATGTTAAATAAGCTTACTATAAATCAAAGTGTACCGTTATGGTTAAAAGTGTCAAAGAATTTCGCAGTATAAGCACTATAGTGAGCAATAATCTGGTGATGAGGTACAACGAAGGTACAAATAATTGCTTAATAAACTAATATTATTACTGACTAAACGAGTAGTGTTCTGCATAAAAAAAGCCCTGTTAAGGGCTGTATGTGGTATTTAGTCGTATAATGGATATAGGTTGTTCAGTACAGTCAGTTTCCTTCCTTAAAAAACACCCGTTTAACCCGTTCGCTTACGCCCGTCAGGATTTCGTAGGGAATGGTTCCTATCCGTTCTGCCAGTTCGGTGATGGGCAGTTCGGCACCAAAAAGTACGACTTCATCCCCTTCTGTAGCCGAAGCGGCTGTTACGTCAATCATCGTCATATCCATGCACACATTCCCCACCGTTGGACAGCGCGTTCCGTTCACCCAAACGTCGCCCCTACCATTACCGAGCCGTCGGTCAAAGCCGTCGGCATAGCCAATGGCGAGGGTGGCAATCCGGGCATCGTGGTCGAGAACACCCCGGCGGCTGTATCCCACCGACTCGCCCGCCCGAACGATTTTTAGCTGACTGATAACCGTGCGGAGTGTGCCAACGGTTTGGAGAGCCGACTGTTCGGTTGCACTGGCTTCGACCCCATACAGGCCGATGCCTACCCGGACCATGTCAAATGTATAGGCGGGAAACCGCACGATGCCTGCCGAATTGAGCAGGTGGCGCATAGGTTTATACGCCAAAGCGGCTTCGAGTGTGGCCGTGCTACGCAGGAACGTTTCGTACTGTTTCCGCGAAAACGAGTTAAACTGGGCGTCATCGGCGCCAACGAGGTGGCTGAATACCGTTGCAACGTGCAAAGCCGGGTTATTTTTCAAATAGTTGGCTACATCGTTCAGTTCGTTTTCCAGAAAGCCCAGCCGGTGCATACCCGTGTCGATTTTCAGATGCAGGGGGCGCGGGGCCGCAGCCCCCCCTGCACCGGCCCCCGTGCTCCCGGCTACAAACGCTCCCCACGCCTGCAGCAGCCGCATACTGTAAATTTCCGGCTCCAGGTTGTAATCGAGCAAAGCAGCAAACGTTTCGGGGCGGTCCAACGATCCGGCGGGGTTCATAACCATAATGGGCAGCTCGATGCCGTTCTGCCGGAGCGATATGCCTTCGTCGGCATAGGCAACAGCCAGGTAATCGACCCGGTGAAACTGAAGCAGTTGCGCCACTTCGGCACTGCCGCTGCCGTAGGCGAATGCCTTCACCATCACCATCAGTTTTGTTTTACTCCCTACTTTTTCGCGGTAATAGTTCAGGTTATGGGTTAAGGCATCGAGGTTGATTTCGAGTACCGTAGCATGCACTTTTCGCTCCAGCCGATGCACAATCCGCTCGAATGAGAAAGGCCGCGCCCCCTTCACCAGAACGGCACTGTCGCGCAGGTCGTGGAACGGAAATCCGCTCAGAAATTCGTCGGTAGTTGTGTAAAACAAACTATTGGGTGCAAAGTATTGGGCCTGTCGGCTCACAACCGGCCCAATACCAACGAACTGCTCTATTTTGTTCGCCCGGATCAGCGCACCCACCTGCTGGTAGAGGTCGCCTTCGGGTTGCCCGGATTGTAGCACATCCGACAGAATAACCACCTGTCGCGTGCGCGTGCGCTGTTGATTCAGGAAGCTTAGGGCAAGTTGCAACCCGGCCACGTCGTTGTTATACGAATCATCAATCAGCATACAGTTGTTGATGCCTTCTTTCTGCTCCAGCCGCATCGACACGGGACGCAGTCGGTTGAGTCGGGTTTGCAGGTCAGCAGCCTCCCACGAACGCAGCAACAGCATGGTGATTAGGCAATGCAGGAGATTCTCCACCGACGCGCGGTCGGTGAAGGGCAACCGCAGGTGAAAGCTGCCCGCCTTACCCGTCAGGCTTAGCTGACCCTGCTGAAGTTCCGCCTGCCAGGAGGCCGGTTTGCCCGTCAGCGACCACGTAACGCATTGCAGGGCCGGATTGACAGCCTTCAGCAACAGGTTGACTTCCTCGTCGATATCGGCAAAATCGCGGCAATAAATCAGGGTATCAACGCGCGTGAAGAGCCGGAGTTTCTCGGCAATTTTCTGTTTTCGGGTCCGAAAGCCACCGTCGTGGGCCGTACCGATGTTGGTAAAAATACCAATCGTTGGGCGAATGATGGCCTCCAGTGCCTGCATCTCGTGCGGCTGGGAGATACCGGCCTCAAAGATTCCCAGCGTATGACTTTCGTTTAGCTGATGTACCGACAGCGGTACGCCCAACTGCGAATTATAACTTTTGGGACTTCTGGCCACCACAAAATCATCGGCAAGGAGTTGCGCGAGCCACTCTTTCACAATGGTTTTGCCATTACTGCCCGTTATGCCGATAACCGGAATCTGAACCTGTTGCCGATGGCTGGCCGCCAGGGTTTGCAGGGTTTGCAGGCTGCTATCGACTTCGATAACCTTCGCATCCGAATACTTACTCAACTCGGCCCGGCGGTCGGGCGTTAAGGCTGTGCGTTCGACCACAAACTGGCGAATGCCTTTCCGGTACAACTCACCAATGAAGTCGTGCCCGTCGTGGTGTTCACCCCGAATGGCAAAAAAAACGCTGTTCGCTACAGGCCCGTCAGCGGCATTGGTTGTCACCTGTCGGGAGTCGGTGAGCCATTGTTTATTCAGTAAATCAGGAAGTTGAGTTGTCATCGTTTTCACCGGGTGCAGTACATTTGCCGTGCCCTTTATCCTTACATCCAGCCGCGTCGCCTGAAATAAATAACTTCGCCAACGGCAATAAGGAGCATTAGGCCACACACCACGAAATAGCCGTTTTGGGTGCGGAGCTCGGGCATATTATCGAAATTCATCCCATAAATACCGGCAATAAACGTCAGGGGAATAAAAATAGACGAGATGATGGTCAGCGTTTTCATGACCGAGTTCATGCGGTTACTGACAATGGCGTAATACACATCCGTCAGCCCGGCAATAATTTCGCGGTACGAATCGAGGGTTTCAATAACCTGACTGACGTGGTCGGATAAGTCGCGCAAAAAGGGCATTGTGCCGTTCTGAACCAGGTCGGATTCGCCACGCAGCAACACCCCAAGCACATCGCGCAGGGGATTGACCACCCGCCGAATGTAGGCCAGTTCGCGTTTGAGCGCATAAAGCGTGGCCAGCGTTTGCTGATTGGCCTGTTGCTGCACAATATGGTCCTCCAACTCGTCTAATTTGTCGCCGATACGCTCGGTAATCAGCAGGTAATTGTCCACAATAACGTCCATCAGGGCGTAGAGCAGGTAGTCGGCCCCGTTGGTCCGGGTTTTCCCCGACGAGGCTTTGATGCGTTTGATAACCGGCTCGAAAATATCCTTCGTGCGCTCTTCCTGGAATGAGATCAGAAAGTTTTTGCCCAGCACTAAGCTAATGTGTTCAGCGTCGATTTCCTGCCGCTGGCTGCTGTGATGCAGCATTTTAAGGGTAACGAACACCACCGTATCGTCGTAGAGGTCGAACTTTGGCTTTTGCTCGGTATTCATCACATCTTCGAGCAGCAGTGGGTGCAGGTGATAGTGCTTACCCAGTGCTGCCACGACCGTAGGCTCGTGGATTCCATCGACATCGAGCCAGTTCACATACGGTGTTTGGGCAGCAGGCAAGCGGCAGGCGCTGAGTTTGCTGCTCTCATCGATGTGGTAATCGGTCGCATTGTACTCGATGCGCTTGATTTTTGTGCCGTGTTCAATCTCTTCGCCTACGTAGGTAAGCGTGCCGGGCGAGGTGCCGAGGGTTTTCTCAGCCGAGCGGTAGCGTCGGTGTTTCGACATAACGAGTTAACTGTTCCAGGTTCCAGGTTCCATCCGGCAAACCTCAACCGTTGAACCTGAACCATTTTTGGACCCAAAGATAAACCAACTACGCGGCACGTTGTCGAATGTTCAAAAAAACGTATCTTACCCGTATGTTTTGCCGACTCTTCCTCTTCGTCACGACAGCCGTTGTGCTCACAGCCTGTAGCAGCGGCCAAACTGCCTTCAGACGCGGTCATTTCGACCTGGCGGTTAAAAAAGCCTCGAACCGGCTCGATCAGCGGCCCGGCCTGACCAAACGCGGGTATATTCTGGCCCCGCTTGTGCTCAAACAGGCCTTCGAGCGGGCTTATGAACAGCATCAAACGGCCATTCGGCGGCTTTCGGTTCCAACAAACACCGATGCCTTTCGCTGGGAAGTCGTTTATAAAGAATACACGGCCCTGCAAACCTTAACGGATAATGCCAGACGATGCACGGGTTGCACTGAGTGGCTGGCCGCTTATCCGGCGTCGTATGCCGACCGGCAACGCGACACCCGTGAGCTGGCCGCTGCCGACCGCTACGAAGCCGCCGAACAAGCTTTTCCTTACCGCGAAGAAAACCGCCTGGCAGCTAAAGATGCGTACTTAAACTACCGCAAAGCCCTGGAGTGGGTGCCCGACTACCGGCAGGCCCACGGCAAATCGGAAGATGCCCTGCCGTTTGCCATTCTGCGGGTGGTTATCGAGCCGCTGAGTCCAACGAATGAAATCAGTTCGGGCGACAATCGGGAATTGCAGGGGTTGATCTTTCGGCAGATTGGCCGGAATCCAAGTCCGTCTAAATTTGTACGGCTCTACCCGCCGGATGAGATGGCCGGTGATGGATTTCCGATTCATCAGGCGGTACAAATGCAGGTAACGGATTATTCGCCTTATGGTGACAACACGTCATCCTCCTGCACAACGGTTTACAGCAATCAGGCGTATAAAGTTGGCGAGAAGAAAATCAACGATACCACCAAAGTGGATATTATGGAGAAAGTGCAAGGCACGCTAACCACCTACCAGCGAACCATTTCTGCCGGCATAACGCTTCGTATGCGGGTTATCGACACCGAGTCGGGCAACGAACTTTGGCACGATGTTGTTTCGGAAAGCCGAAGCTGGCAAACCGAATGGCAAACCTTCAGTGGCGATGAGCGGGCCTTGAACGGTCAGTCATTGGCAACGGCAAACGCGTTTCCGCCCTCGCGCTGGCAACTCTACGACAGTATGCGCGATGAACTGGCCGACGACGTGGCCCGACGATTGCAGTCCAAATATTCAACAGACTGACTATTAATCGTTTTTCTTATAGCTAAGAAGCTGTCTAACTTTCTTAAAATTACCTGCGAATTCCCGTTGCTGTGTCCTCACAGCAACCTACGCGTCAGCCACCGTTTGGCCTACCGGGGAGGTTGCTGTGAGGACACAGCAACGGGGAACCCACACCTAATTTGAAAAATTTAGACAGCCTCTATTACTCGTCCAATTTTGCTTCTACAACTCCTTTTAGTTCTATTGGTACTGATAGTCAAATGTTTACAACCTAAAGAATCCACGTTGGCGACGTACTAATATCATTGAACTCCGTTTATTCTTCTCATTCCTCTTTATGAAAATTTTCTTTTCCCCGGCTGGCCCATGCCTTACCCTACTCTTATTCATTCAGACTCTTGTAGCAGCGCAGCCAGCCGGTCGTGCTTATGTGGTCATCGGTTATGTAACGGGTAACGGCTGGACGAAGGACCAGATTGATGCCCAAAAACTGACGCATATCAACTACGCCTTTGCCATTCCGGCACCTACGGGCGAACTGGCTCCGCTACGCGCCAAAGATGAAGCGAATCTGGCCGCCCTGACTTCGTTGAGGACTGTCAATAAAAATCTGAAAATCCTGATTTCAGTGGGTGGCTGGGGTGGCTGCAAGTACTTTTCTGATGCCGCCCTGACCGATGCGTCGCGCCGAACGTTTGCCAACAGTGCCACGGCACTGCTCAAAAAACACAACCTCGACGGCGTCGATATTGACTGGGAGTATCCCGATCAGGTTGGTGCGGGCAACATCTTCCGCCCCGAGGACAGGCAAAATTTCACGCTGTTTCTGAAAGCCATCCGGGATCGGCTGGACGAACAGGGTCAGCAGGATAACCGGACCGGTTCCAATCACTATCTGCTGACAGCCGCCACCGGGGGCGACACGGCGTTTGTCAACCATACGGAGTTGGGCAACGCCCAGCAGTACCTGGATTACGTCAACATCATGACCTATGACCTCTATCATGGCAACGACAAAGTGACCGGCCACCATAGCCCGCTAAGCCAGTCGGCTAAAGGCGATCACGCGCGCAACAGCAGTGCCGATGCCGTTGAGGGGCACATTCGGGCGGGCGTACCAGCCAGCAAAATCGTGCTGGGCCTCCCCTTCTACGGGCGCGGCTGGGCCGACACCCGCGCTCAGGACAACGGCCTCTATCAACCTTCGACCGGTAAACACCAGTTTATTAGTTATGATGAATTAGTGGCGAAATACATCAACAAAAACGGCTTCACCCGCTACTGGGATGCCGATGCCAAAGCGCCCTATTTATGGAATCCATCGTCGCGCATGTTCATTTCCTACGCTGACCCCGAGTCGTTTATCCACAAAGTGAACTATGTCCAGTCGAAGCATCTGGCGGGAGTGATGTTCTGGGAATATACCTACGACCTACAGCAAAAGAGTGCGCTGCTGAATGCGCTGGTGCGGGATTTAGGGAAATAGAGGATTTGCAAACGGGGGATTTCACGGGCAATCCTGCTTTCCAATCAGCTTACAGTAGCATGACGTAGCCGTCCAGGCTACGTCACAACCGGTTCAAGTCGGTACGACATCACTTCAAATACGTCTCAAGCCAGTCAAAAATAGCCTGCCGGTTGGCATCGCTGTCAAACATGGGGCCGTAATGCGGAGCGCCCGGCACAATAATGAGCCTGTTTTTTACCTGAACTAGCGTCAGCCAGGAACTCAGCAACACCGACTGGGCTGCGGGTACCGATTCATCTTTTTCTCCCTGAATAATCAGGAACGGCGGATCGTTTTTATCTACGTAGGTTACCGGGCTGGCAATTTTCGCCAAATCGGGCCGGCGCAAGGGCGATGCGCCCAACAAGCGACTTTCGGGATTGGCGGCTGCCGTGTCCGACAGGGGTGCATCCCGGCGCATCATGGCCAGCAGGTCGGCGGGGCCATAGAAATCAATGACGGTTTTGATGCGGAACGATGGCTTTTTCCGGTTGACATAAAAATCGGATACTGAATTGTTGGCCGATAGGGCCAGCAATGATGCCAGATGCCCACCCGCCGAAAACCCAATCAAGGCAATTCGATTTCGGTCGTAGCCGTAGGTAGCCGCCTGCTGATACAGAAACTCCAGCGCCTGATTGCAATCCTGAATCTGAGCCGGAAACCGAGCCGTTGTGCTATACCGGTAGTCGATAGAGGCAAAGGCATACTCTTTTTCCAGAATCGACCGAACCGTATTTTTCATATAACTCATGTCGGCATACTTGTCGTTGAGCATCCACGCGCCCCCATGTACCCAGACGACCAAAGGGGGATTGGTGCCGGTTTTGGCAGGCAGATAAATATCCAGCAGGTGCTTTTTTGAGGTATCACCCGCATAGGCCACGTTTGCAACGAAGCGGGTGCCCGCCGGAAAAATCGCGTTAACGGGATTCGTTACCTGCGCCCTGCTCGCGGTGGCAACAAGCAGCAGGCAGAGCAGCAAAGCCTGCATCCATTTCCAGTGAAGTCTGGTTTTCATGGTTCGTGGTCGGGGAGTATACGAAATGATTCGAAAGATACAGGATTCACCGGGTTTTACCGGCGGCGACCCCGCCCGCCGGCCCGGTAAGCTCATTTAGCCGGGACATCGTGTTTGTCGGCCTAAGCCTTCCTTTCTTTGGTTCATCTGGCTGAAATGCCAGTTCACACAACCCAGCGCTGGATACGATGAGGCAACCCCTCAATTTTGGTCCAGTAAACAACACAAACAACAACCATCATGAACAAATTCCTCTCACTACTTGCTCTATCTTTTGTTACCCTGCCGCTGTTGGCCCAGCCAAAACCAGCGGCCCGTAAGTCAGCCCTTGCTGCACGGCCAGCGACGACCCGAACGGCCACCCCATCGGTGAAGAAGCCAGTTCCGGCCGCAAAACTCACGACTGCCCAGCCTGTATCTGCTGCGTCCGTTCGTCAGGAACAGCCGGAAACGGCCTATGTAGCCCCTCCTAAACCACAGGCTGTAGCCGCCAGTCGTCCGGCACCTCAAGTTATTCCCGCAAGCGCCAGCGAGGGCCGCTTCCGCATTGGCTTCCGGCTGGGTGGCAACTCATCCACCATCGGCGGGGTCGATGTTTCCGCTCTGGGCGAGGGTATTAAGCTCGCTCGTGTCACTGGCTTTCACGGCGGAGTAGTGTTCAATTTTGGTGGCCCATCGTTTTCGGTACAACCCGAAATTCTGTACACACAGTATGGCGTTCGTATGGCCGCTGGCTCTGATTATTTGCAGATCAAATACAGTATTGTCGAAGTGCCGGTGCTGTTGAAAGCCAGTTTTGGCCAACCTAACCTTCGGTTCTTTGTCAATGCCGGGCCGGTTATGACCTACGCTACGGGTGGAACGGTTTCCGTTCAGGAAGGCGGCCAATCCGACTCGCAGAAGCTGGATATGACGAACGAAGGCCGCCTGGCGTTTGGTGCGTCGGGCGGGGCCGGAGTAGCCCTGAAGGCGGGGCCGGGTTCGGTGCTGCTGGAGGCCCGTTATTCGTACCTGTTCTCATCCAATGACGCTGGCGCGACGCTGCATCCCCAAAATGCGATGTTGTCGATAGGCTACCTGATACCGTTGGGCGGGCGGTGATTGGCGGACAATTTGTCATACTCCGCTGCAATCACTCAATCTCAGGAGCGAATGCAGCGGAGTACGATTTTTAAGACTGTCCGGCGGCTTAACAGACGGCAAACTCCCTTAACTTGCCATCGGAAGCCTTTTTATCCAATTCGCCGACCCGTCTGCTATCAACTATGGAGGATTTAGCCCTCGCCCACCTTGCCCAGGACCCCACGATGGCCCGGATTATTGCGGAGACCTCAGCGCCAAAGGTCTTCAACGAGTATGCCGACGACGTGTATTTGGCATTGCTGGAAAGTATTGTGTCGCAGCAGATTTCGGTGAAAGCCGCCGATGCGATTTTTGGGCGTTTTCGGGCACTCTTCCCCGACAATTACCCCCACGCCAACGCGCTGCTGCTCAAAACGACCGATGAATTGCGGGCTGCCGGGCTGTCGTTTCAGAAACTCAGGTACCTGCAAAGTGTGGCGGAGTTTTCACTCAATAAGCCGATTGACCGGGCGCATCTGGACGCGATGACCGACGAAGAAATTGTGCAGTATTTGCTGCCCATCAACGGCGTAGGCCGCTGGACGGTTGAGATGCTGCTGATGTTCGTGCTCGACCGGCCCGACGTATTTCCAATTGACGATCTGGTGATTCGGCAGCGCATGATTCGCGCTTATCCCCAGGAAACGGAGGGGTTAACAGGCCGGGCGTTGTATAAGGTGCTGCAACAGATAGCCGACGCCTGGCGACCCTACCGGACAACTGCCAGCCGGTATTTGTGGCGCTGGAAGTAATAGTCGTCCGTCAGTAACGATTATAGCCTACTGGCTGACGACTACTTTTACAACTTTTTCACCTTCACGGCTACTTTCGAGCGGACCTTAATCAATAGTTGTACACCGTCGCGCTGAACAACAATGCGTTGCGGCACCAACTGAAAGGCGTCGATATCGAGGTCGGTTTTCTGACCGGCTTTCGCCCGGGCAAAGGCTGTCTCTATTTTTTCGGGAATGGTATCAATCTGCTGGCGAAGGGGAACTACTAAAGCCGTTTGAATCGTGTCGCGGAGGTTGTCGTGCAACAGCCAGTCGGCCGTGGCAAACAAATGTTCTTTCGTATCCACGTCGAAATCAACATTAACGATCCGGAGGGTATTCGTCAGCGTATCGTAGGCGGGTATACCGTGAAAATAGAGTGTGCCATTTACCGCCCCTTTCACGTCCGTTCGCAGGATCAGGTTTCGTCCGCTACCGTAGATCGACGCACGTTTGATGGTTATAGTACCACCCATCAGGTTCAGTTTTTGTTTGGTGAGGGTTCGGGTAAGTACATGGTTGATATCGGAATAGGGAATAAAGGCCAGTACCTCCAGCCGGGACGACGAGGGCAGTACATTCCGCCGTAGTAGCCGGGGTAATCGTTCCAGCGTATCGACAACCGGCCTCGGTCCCAGGCGGGTATCTACCCGGAATGCAATCTGAATGGGTACGCTGATTTGCCGCGAATTGCCCAGAACAGGGGCCGCAGCAATGCTAAATGGTTTGGGGAGCAGCCAGAGATTTTCAGGTACTTTGCTAATTCGGAGGGGCTTTTGCATATCGCGCCAGACTTTTCGCACCTGCCGGTCGAGTCGCAATCCGTTATAGACGGCGCTGTCGATGGCATGCTCTATTGCACCCCGCCGTTTCTCAAGTAAGCGTTCCGAGAGTTTCGTCACGTTAATTTTTACGCCCAGCACCCGCACGGCTGGTTTCTGAATCCAGTGGTAGTCTTCAAACGTCGATTTCGTTGCCAGCCGCCAGCCGGAACTAACGCCCAGCGGACTGGTGAAATTGACAGCCAGCGCACAAAATGGGCGACTTTTGCGGTTTTCACCTTTTCGCAGACCAATTGGATTACTGTACCAGACTTGCAGGGGAGCCGAAAAATAAACCCGCCGGTTGGCATAACGAATTTTCACCGGGCCGGTGCGCTCCACCCGAAATCGCCAGGCTTCTCCTTTCTTTCCTTCAAAGGCTTCTTCAGGAACAAGCGTTGTTGGCAGTGAGCGGTTTATTTTGTTCTCCAGATCGCGAATATTGAACGTTATCGTTCCAGCCATGTACGACACAGGGTCAGTGATGGGCGGCTCAAACGCTTCGGCAACGGGAATATCGGGACGAACGCGGTTGCATCCGTCCAGGCTACCGATAAAAACCAGTAACACAAAAAATCCGATGAGCCGTTGAGTAGTCATTACTACAAGAACGTATCAGATTAACAAAAAGTTATCTTAGGATAGTTATAGTCGCCTGCCCGCAACGACTACCGGCGGTTTCGCATCAGTAGCACAACCGCAGCCCTTTCCGCAGCCCGCCTGTTTTTTCGAGAAATTTCGATACATCCGGCTGCTTAGGTAGCCTACTGCTGCGGCAAAAATCAGGAAGATGATGAATTCCTGCATGATTTTAAATGGATAATGAATAAGGTGAACTGAATAACCTGCTGCTCAACTTCACTATACATTATCTATTATA
Source organism: Spirosoma areae (assembly GCF_054781775.1). Classification (NCBI taxonomy): domain Bacteria; kingdom Pseudomonadati; phylum Bacteroidota; class Cytophagia; order Cytophagales; family Cytophagaceae; genus Spirosoma; species Spirosoma areae. The sequence continues at coordinate 44,497 of NZ_BAAGTT010000001.1, forward strand.
CATTTTTCTACAGCCAACCGTTCCGTTCGGCCAGCCGATAGGCGTGCTGGTAATGGTGCTCGCCGTGCCAGGCGTATAATCCGGCGACTTCCTGGAGTGAGTAAGTCCGCTGACTGCCAGGGTGATAATACGTTCGCTGTAAATCCGACTCCGTTAGTGAGGCCAGTATTTCGACCCAGCGAACATGCAGGTTTCGGAGAATAACCAGCGACGGCGCTACATCAAGTTTAGAATCAGGCAATTTGGCCCATTCACCTTCTTCGTAGGGCGAGATCGTTGGGTTTGTTTCGGTCAGGGCCAGTTTGGTGCGAACATAGGCGTTCAAGTGGCTGTCCGCTACATGATGCACCAATTGCCGAACCGTCCAGCCATCGGGCCGATACGGTGTATCGAGCCGGTCGTCGCCCCATTTTCCAACTAATTCGGTTAGTTTGATGGGGAACTCATCAATGGCGGCAATATGCTGTTGCGTGTCGGCCGACGAGAACATCTGGCCGGGAGCAAGCTGACCAATGGGATACCGGAGGGTGTCGAGGTTTTGCATGTGTGTTTGATTTAAAAAGCTGGGACACAGAGCTGCCCAGAGGAACACGGAGATACACAGCGGCTATTGATAAAAAATCTCTGTGTATCTCTGTGTCATAACTCGTTTATTCCCAATATTCCTGAATAGCCTGAATTAATTCGGGATGAATGCCGCAACCGGCAATCACGTCGCCCCGAAACAGGAACGCATCGCCCCCCTCGAAATCGGTGACGATGCCGCCCGCTTCCCGAACGAGCAGCACGCCAGCCGCCATGTCCCACGAGTGGAGGTTGTACTCATAAAACGCTTCGAAGCGGCCAGCCGCCACGTAGGCCAGGTCAATGGCGGCTGACCCCATCCGGCGCAGCCCGTGCGTTTGCTGCATCAGCGATTCCAGAATCTGTAAGTACCTCTGCATCTGCCCGAAGCGCGAGTATGGGAAACCCGTTGCAATCAGGCTTTCGCCCAGGTGGGTAGCGGGCGAGACCGCAAGCCGGGTTCCATTGCAGTAGGCGCCCCCACCCTGCCAGGCCGAAAAGCACTCGTTTCGGTTGGGGTCATACACCACCCCGGCAATGGGCGTACTGCCCTGCGCCAGCCCGATGCTCACCGAAAAAACGGGCAGCCCATGAATGAAATTGGCGGTTCCGTCGAGCGGGTCGATAATCCAGTTGAGGGCGTTCTGATCGGCCTCCTGCCCGGTGGTGCCTTCTTCGGTAATGAATCCGGCTTCGGGCAGCAAGCGGCTCAATCGCTCCACCAACTGCTTTTCGGTTTCTTTGTCCACATAAGAGACCAAATTATTCAGCCCTTTGTATTCGATGGCTTCGCGCTGAAACAGGCTTCGTTCCTGAAGCAAAAACGCCCCGGCATCGGTGGCAATGGTGCAGATGTCGCGGGTAAGAGTGGGTAGGTCGTAAGGCATTAGTCTGGCTTTGTTTCTGGTAATGTATTCTCATCGTCGGGCAGTAAGTCAATGCCTTCATAAACGAGGTATTCGTCAACTGACATTATTGGGGACGGTTGGTGGCGTTTCTGAGCAGGCATACCTACTTTCGATTTACATCCTTACGCCATTATTTTCCCCAACGCATTGTCATACAGGCCTTTCGCTTCGGCAACGGTTAGGATTTGGTTGTCGTCGATCACAAGCCGTGACGACGGACCGGCATCCACCGTAACGGTGCCCAGGAATCGGAACGGCAGCACACTATCATTCAGATAGCCTTCCACATGCAGTTGCTGCTCGGGCGCGATAGTCACCACCACGCGGCTTTGACTCTCCCCGAACAGGAACGAATCGGTACGATACCGGGTATCCGCATTAATCTGAAACCCTTTGTTCCCCGCCATTGCCGACTCGGCCAGCGTGATGAACAAGCCCCCATCCGATACGTCGTGCGCCGACTGAAGCCAGCCGTGGCGAATCAGGGTTTTGATGCCTTCCTGAACGCGCCATTCGGTTTCAAAATCAAAGTCGGGCGCGGGCGAGGCTTTGATGCCCAGATAGGAATACAGATACTCCGACGATGCAATATCGTTTGTCGACGGGCCAACGAGATAAATCAAATCGCCTTCGTTTTTAAAGTCGAGGGTCATGTGGTGGGCGGGGTTTTCCATCAGGCCCAGCATCCCGATGGTGGGCGTTGGAAACACCGGCCCATCGTCGGAGCTTTGGTTATAGAAACTCACATTACCGCCCGTAACTGGCGTACTGAACCGGCGGCAGGCTTCGCCCATGCCCTGCACGGCTTCTACAAACTGCCAGTATACCTCCGGCACGTAGGGATTGCCAAAGTTAAGGTTGTTGGTCACGGCCAGTGGTTCGCCCCCGGTGCAAACGATGTTGCGGCAGGCTTCGGCCACGGCAATCATGGCTCCTTTGCGCGGGTTGGCATTTACATACCGGCTGTTGCAGTCGACCGTAATCACGATAGACTTCTCAGTGGCCGGCGTTCCGGCGGCCGGCGTTCCGGTTCGGGGATCTTTCACGCGCACCACGGCCGCGTCGGAAGGGGCGTTGGTGCTGCGGTTGGCCGTCCCTACCATCGAGTCATATTGCTCATAAACCCACTTGCGGGAGCAGATATTCGGGTGTGCCAGCAAATGTGCAGCTATTTTTCGTACCTCCTCCCAACCTTCTCCCGGTGCGGGCGGGGAAGCAATATCGGTCACATCCGATATATTAAATTTGGCAAACTCCTGAATGTAAGCCGGTTCTCGGTACTCGCGCTGGTACTGGGGCGCCCCGCCACCCAGCACGAGGTCATGGGCGGGCACATCCGCCACGAGTTCGCCATAGCGGTAGAAATGCAGCCTGCCCCGACTGGATGGTCCGGTATCGTTCGCACCGGGGGGCGTCACCTCGCCAATCTGGGCACAGTTCAAATCCCACTTGTCGAAAATGCCCTGAATAACGCTTTCTTTTCCTTTCTCGATGACGACCAGCATCCGCTCCTGCGATTCGGACAGCAGAATCTCGAACGGGGCCATGTTGGGCTGGCGGGTTGGCACTTTGTCGAGGTCGATGATCATGCCGTGCTCGCCCTTCGCGCTCATTTCGGAGGTCGAGCAGATGATGCCAGCCGCGCCCATGTCCTGAATGCCAATCACATGCCCGGTGGCAATGATTTCGAGCGTGGCTTCGAGCAGCAGTTTCTCCATGAACGGGTCGCCGACCTGCACCGCAGGCAATTTGTCGGTCGAAGCCGCCGAAATATCTTCCGACGCGAAGGTGGCCCCGTGAATACCGTCTTTTCCTGTTGCCGACCCAACAATAAACACCGGATTACCAACGCCGTAGCTGGTGGCTTTCGCCGATTTACCGACCTCGACAATCCCCGCCGAAAAGGCATTGACGAGTGGGTTGGTATTGTAGCATTCATCGAAATAGATCTCGCCCCCAACGGTTGGGATCCCGAAGGCATTGCCGTAATCGCCGATACCTTTCACCACCCCCCGCAGCAGCCGTTTGGTTTTGGCGGAGGTCAACTCGCCAAACCGGAGGGAATTCAGTTGAGCAATAGGCCGGGCACCCATCGTAAAAATATCCCGGTTGATACCCCCCACGCCCGTTGCTGCACCCTGATACGGCTCCAGCGCCGATGGGTGGTTGTGCGACTCAATCTTGAACGAACAGGCCAGCCCATCGCCAATATCCACCAGGCCCGCGTTCTCGTCTCCGGCTTTGGCCAGCATTCGGTCGCCGTCGCGGGGGAGCGTTTTGAGCCAGACGATGGAGTTTTTATAGGAACAGTGCTCCGACCACATCACCGAGAAGATACTCAGTTCGGTAAAGTTTGGCTGGCGACCGAGGATTTCGACAATGCGGTCAAATTCGTCGGGGAGCAGGCCCAGTTTGCGGGCGATTTCAAGCGTTGGTAGCGATTCGGGGGAGTTCATAAAGAGCGAAAGAGTGAAAGAGTGAAAGAGCGCTCGAAAAGGCGGTCGTTTTCCGCTCTTTCACATTTTCACTCGTTCACTCTTTAAACATCGCCCAAAATTAGGGGTTTTGCCCGAAACTGCCCCGGCGTGGGTTGACAAATATGCGAATGGTTGTATATTTGCGTTTAGAAAGAGAGATGGCAGAGTGGTCGATTGCGTCGGTCTTGAAAACCGAAGACTGTTACAGGTCCGGGGGTTCGAATCCCTCTCTCTCTGCAAAAATTAGTTAAACCGTTCAAAATCAATGATTTGAACGGTTTTTTTATGTGCAATTGATACCTATTCACAAACTTTGCCCGTTGACAACCAGTAATTTTTATTCATAAAATACTAATAATCAGCATGTTATACTAGTACTATATAATGATTTATGATACCCCTGATAATTCACAACAGAACAGCCCGGCCTATGGTAGCCGGGCTTTTTTATTGCCTATGTAAACTCATGACTTTTTCTTCGTTAATCGCAAGTCAGCCTTTTGGCAATTCTGACCACAAAAAGCGGTACCTACTCTACGGGCGTCAAACTCCTTACCACAGTAAATGCATTTTCTAATGTAAAAGAAGTTCGTGAATTCCTGACAGGAAGCACCGGACTGCGGATGGTACTGTGTAATCCTCTTACCGCTGTTAGACTTGGGTTAGACTATCATTGGCTTTCGTCAAAAAGTCCTCAAGAAGCCTGTGTAGTACTATGGCCTATCATTTCATTTGGTGTAAATGGACTAATTGATAAGTTCAGAATTTTTCGGTTTATCGTCACTTACCTTCTTGACGCATAAGCGATATAGTCAAAATACACTATAACTAAATCGTCATGAAAACCTCACATCTCCGCCAGTGGCTTATCAGCCTGCTGTTAATTGCCACCGCTCTGTCTTGCATCGACCATCGGGTTCCGGTGGTGTCGCCCGGAATAGAGCCGAGTCGCCTGCGGGTTAAAACCATCACCCAGGAAACGCCCAATAATCCGACCAGGGTTAGCGCCTTCAAGTACGATGGACAGAACCGGCTAAGCCTGATTATTGGCTTCCAGACACCCGATAGCAGCGCAGCGCCGGTTGAAAACACGGTCTATCAGTACGACGCGCAAAATCGGCTTACGCAGGTCAACCGCAGGATTGTCAGACGGGGGTCCTATTCTGAGACCTACGAGTACGCCTATAATGGAGCGGGACAGGTTTCCCGTTTGAATCACCTGCCCTCCACCTACACTATAGAACCCCAATATACCGCCGACAATCGGGTGTCAGGCTACAGAAAATCACTTGGGGTGAGCGGTCTTCAGTACAGCGGAAGTGGTACGTTTACCTTCCCTGGGAATAACCTGACACTTACGAATGAGGGGTTCTCGGTATTTCGTTCGGGCGGCCCGTCGATTCCATTTACCGGAGGGTCGGCAAGCACCACCTTTACCTTCGATGATAAAATAAACCCGTTCTATGGGGTGTTTCTCATTCCGGCCCCAGGTGTATTTAGTCCGCTCACCTTCTCCGGTCAGTTTGGGCCTTACTATACCTACTACGGGGGAATTAATAACTTTTTTAACCTGAGCCAGAACAATGTGCTTTCGGCCGTACTTTCCGGGGGAGCAACCACCGTGTACGGGTACACCTACAACGCGGCCAACCTACCAACCAAGCGCGTTAAGGCCGTCGATAATAGCGTGGTAGAAACCTTGTACTATGAGTATGAGACGTACTGACGGGGTTTATGTTAGTCGATTTTCACAAGGAAATAGTTGGTTTCAATTTCTATTCGTTACGTGGTAAAGGGCAGCATAATGACCCGAAATTGCCTTTAGCTCACTAAAGCAAGTTTATTTCGATAGGCATAAAAAATAAAGAATAGTACTCCGCTCAGGAACGAGCCGTATTTTACCCAATTCCAAAACACATCAGCTTGTAATCCGCTGGCAAGAACGCTTCCCCGTGCGTCTAATTCCAGCCAGCGATTTCCCTGATAGACTTTAGCCCGTCCCTGGCGATAATACGATGCCTGGTCAAACTGTATAGGTACACGTAGCTTGCCCGTTGTATCTACATATCCGTAGCGATTGGCTTGCTTCACAATGGCGCGCTGTTCACAATAGGCTGACACGGCGGAGTATTGGAAGGGAACGGCAACGTTTCCCTTTCGATCAAGGCTGCCCCACTTGCCGTTTTGCCTGACCCAAACCTGATTGTAAGCCGACGGTTGTGAATCCTCAAACTGTATAGGGATAACTAATTTTCCAGATTGCCGGTCTAAAAAGCCATACCGCTTATTCTTCCTGACTCGAATCCAGTCTTTCCAGGCGTACTCAGTTTCACTAACATCTTCGAAAACCAACGGTATGACGATGTGGCCTAACGAATCCGCTAATCCATAGCGTCTATGTTGTTTGTCGCCAATAAAAACTGAGGTTAATCCAGATGGCCGAAAGGCCTGGGTCGATGAGATCTCTTGAGGAACATAGTCGGCAGCGGCTTCCAGGCCCTGGTAAAATTCGCCGGCACTTTCCCGGTATTGATTCCCAATATAGGGTTGACAAGCCCACCCTTTGGCATAACGGCCTTTAAAGTAGGGACGTCCAAACTGACTAAAGGGCATTACAGGTTGCCCTTTTTTGGTCAAATAGCCCACATCACCTTCGGCCGTGACGACTAAGGCCTCCCCTTTCTGAAATGGATTCGCACGAGTATACAAAAGGGGAATAACCACGTTGCCTTGCTGGTTAATATACCCGTGCTTACCGTTTAAAACCACTTCAGCCATTCCGTCATAGAATCGGTCAATGTCATCATAGCGGCAGGATACAATCTGGTGGCCGGTTGAATCCAGGAGCCCGAAGTAATGATTCCGGTAAACCAAATAGTTGTTATCTACTCGTCTACTATAAGCAAACGGGTTAAGAAAAGCGGGTTTGGGCCTGGCTAAAGAGGGATGGCAAAACCCAACGATGAAGTACATCCATAATAACGTTTCCATGTGAGCAGGTGCTACGGGTGATGCCACGAAGGGAGAAACGAATCGGGTATGAAGGGGCAAACCTGATCGAGTAGATCGGCCACCGAATGGACGCCCTGCCCAAACTGGTACATTCCGATTTCCACTTCTACCCTCATTTTTATAGTGATGTGGCCTGCCTTATCGAAAACCCACTTCCAGTTTAGAAGCTTCTTTTGGCGTTACTTTACTCATACTCACTGGCGTTGCAAACCTGCTTCCGCGTATCATACAAAGCCACTGCACGTCCGGCGTCGGGTGCCTGTAGGAAGCTATCGGTTTGCGCCTGGGCGCTGAAACTGACCGGCGGCAGGTGGACAAACCGGCTTCTTTTCCGTATAGTGAGGGTGGGCTGGCTTAGTGACCGTTTGAAAATTTAATAGTCTACAAGAGATTGACTGTTACTAATTCAGCCCCGCGACGATGACCTATTTGTTTCACGTTGTTCTGCCTAACCTGCGGTATTTATTTTTGTTTCTGGCGGCCACCTTGCTGATTGGGCTAACGATTGGTCTGTCAGTAGTCTTCAGGGAACTGTTCCTGCCATTCTTTGCTTCACCGAATACGCTGACCAGAAACGAGTCCAAAAACTTCTTTTGTTAATGCTTGCCACGTATTGGTAACGTGTTTACTTTTGAACATCCGCTGCTGTTCAACCTTAGTTCGTTATGAAACATTCAACGCTCATCAATGTGCGCGTGCTATCGGCGTGCATTACATTGCTCCTTGCCCATAGTTCGGCAATGGCCTACGTCCACGACCACCGAAACCTGTCGCGTCTGCTGCTGTATCCGCTGGTCCTGCTGGCGCTTATTACACTCGCATTCTGCCTCACCAGGCCCGTCCGGAAATAAAATCTCCTTTCCTTATTGTATTTACAAAAACATATTATTGGTAATATTTAGTAAACGGTATTGCAAGGCTGCAACGAGTAGATATACCTTTGGTATTATTGGTAAATCTACTTACTCTTGAACCGCACCATGCAAACCAGACTGAGTGCTTTCCTGGAGGAATGGACTGGAAACCTCTTGATGTTTTGGGTCTTACTGGAGGGGGCCGCTTACCTGCTGGGTAAATTTTTTATGCGGGTGTTTCAATCCGGAGAAGTTGAGTAGATTCTCCGGCCAGTCCGTGGTCAATCAATCGGGTCATTTAAGGTTTGCTACAGTATCCTGCGGAACACGCTTCTTTCGCCCGGAAAAACAGGAAACAGGGGTCCCATGGGATTTATCCGTTGGTGAAAGACTGAGCGACTCCTTCCTGTCAGGCCCGTCAGTTCCAGCGGGGATTCGCGATCAGCAGGATCAAGAAGAAAAGGCCAGCTAACAGGCCCGGTATAGCCAGCACGCCTAACAAGACCTTTGCCCCTGCCTCATGCTGATGAGTCTGCAGCCAGTAACCGCCTGCCAGAACAGCGCCTAAAACGGCCAGTATCAGAAACCACAACCCGCCGTTGAACGACGAAATAGACCCATCGCCCATACCTTCAAAAAAGAAGTAGACAAAAATAAGGGCAATAACAGCGTCGATGCTCCACAAAATCCAGAAGAAAGTCATGCGTTACGAATTGGTTAGAGATGTGATTGATTGCCTTCGTTCAGTCGGCGAAATTGGCGGTTAACCCGTTGGCATACTATAGCCAATGAACAATGGGTAGGATTAAAGGAATAACGCGCAGGATTGACGCGTTTACTGGCTCCACTGTCGGTTGGCTGCTACCAGGTACTGGCTCAAACGTACCAACTGTAACCCCAGAACAACTCATTATGAGTTTTCACTAACCGGTGGACCGGCACTGGGCTACTTTTGCCATGAAAATTACTAAACCACCAATCAAAACCAGTATCATGAACCAAAAAACATCAGCCGCCTTTATTGGTGCGTCATGGTTTGCTCTTGGAACAGGAATGTTCGGCTTTTTAATCGGGCTTTGGCGTTCCGACATGCTGTTGAACGAAAAAGGCTTCTATTTTACCGTCTTAATGTTTGGCCTTTTCTCGGTCGTATCGGTCCAGAAAAGCGTTAGAGACCGGTTAGAAGGATTGCCTGTGACAGATATTTATTACAGTATCTGTTGGTTTTCAACCATTTTATCCATCGTGCTGTTGACCGTTGGTCTGTGGAACGCGACCCTGTTACCCAGCGAAAAAGGGTTCTATGCCTTTGCCTTCTTGTTAGGTTTATTCGGAGCCATCGCTGTCCAGAAAAACACCCGCGATAATCAGGAATTACCAAAGAAAGAATAAGCGGCCTGCGATTCAGTAGAGCTACCCGAACCCGCTGCTTTAGTGGTCAGCGCACCCTGCGCGAACGACACACAAGCAGACACTCAACCGGCGTAGAGACCTCGAATGAACAACCCGCTTGCAAAATCCCGGTGGTATCGGCTGTTGCCCATCGCCTTTATCACCTACAGTCTGGCGTACTTAGACCGGGCTAATTTTGGGTTTGGAGCCGCCAGCGGCATGGCAGCCGATTTGCACATCACGCCCGCGATGTCGTCGCTGTTAGGCTCACTGTTCTTCCTGGGTTACTTTTTCTTTCAGGTGCCGGGGGCCGTTTACGCCGAAAACCGAAGCGCTAAAAAGCTCATCTTCTGGTCGTTGATTTTGTGGGGAGCACTTGCCATGGCAACCGGCATTGTCAGCAATGTGACTGTCCTGATTGTCATTCGCTTCATGCTCGGTGTGGTCGAGAGCGCCGTTATGCCGTCGATGCTGCTTTTTTTAAGCCGGTGGTTTAGTAAAGCCGAACGCTCCCAGGCCAATACGTTTTTGATTCTGGGCAATCCGGCCACAATCCTCTGGATGTCGGTTCTGTCGGGGTATTTAATTCAGGCGGTGGGCTGGCGATGGATGTTCATTCTGGAAGGCCTGCCCGCCATTATCTGGGCCTTTTTCTGGTGGCGGCTGGTCGATGATAAGCCCGAAGATGCCAACTGGTTAACCAATGCCGAAAAGCAGGCCTTAGCCGACCAGTTATGGCAGGAACAACAGGGCATTAAACCGGTAAAAAACTACGGAGAGGCCTTTAAATCCCGCGTGGTTATTCTGCTCAGTTTACAATATGCCTTGTGGAGTATTGGCGTCTATGGGTTTGTGATGTGGCTTCCGTCCATTCTGAATGCTGCCCCCAACATGACGATTGTGAAAACCGGCTGGCTGTCGTCGGTGCCGTATGTGCTGGCCATCATCGGGATGCTGAGCGCGTCGTATTTTTCGGATAAAATCCAGAACCGGAAAGCCTTTGTCTGGCCATTTTTAGTACTGGGCGCTATTGCGTTCTATGGATCTTACCTCATCGGCGTCAATCATTTCTGGCTCTCCTTTGGCCTGCTTATCCTGGCTGGCGGAGCCATGTATACTCCCTATGGCCCCTTCTTTGCCATTATCCCGGAAATTCTGCCGAGGAACGTAGCGGGTGGCGCCATGGCCCTGATTAACAGCTTCGGGGCGTTGGGGTCCTTTATCGGGGCCTATATCGTGGGGTATTTAAATGGAACAACGGGTGGTTTTGGCGCGTCCTATCTGTTCATGGCCGGTTCCCTGCTCTTATCGGCTCTTATCACCCTACTTGCTGTAAAAAAGCCGGTTGCTGCCCTCATGCCAGCGCCGGAGCCAATCACGCTGAAGTAGCCGGGAGGAATGGAGGGTCAACAGTCTAAAGTCCAGGCGTATAGAACGGGTAGCCTTAATTAACCCGCACCAGATCAATAGTGAAGATAAGGATGGAATTGGCCGGTATGCCATTCTGCGCCTGCGACCCATAGGCCAGACTGGGGGGTAGGTAGAGCGTGATGCTGCCACCAGGCGCTACCAAGGGAATGCCCTCCTGCCAGCCAACAATGAGTTGGTTTAAGCCAAAGCTCACCCCGGCGCCACTATCAAACGTTTTTCCGTCCGTTAGTTTCCCGGTATAGTTAACCGTCACATTGGAACACACGGTTGGTTTGGCTCCTGAACCAGCCGACTGGATGGTGTAGTAGAACCCCCGGTCATCGGCGGTAGCCGTGATGCGATTGGCGTCGATATACTGCTTTAGGGCGGTAATCTCCGCCTGAGGTGCCTTCGTCGTAACGGCAGCCTGAGCGCAGGGAGTCTGAACCTGATCCTGATCAGCCTGCTGGCAACTACCGGCCATTAATGACCATATAAGCAGCGAAAGTCCATATTTTTTCATAACCAGGGGCCAAAGCGAGTTGGCTAATTCGTTTTATGGATAACCGAACGGGGCACTGAAAGTTTCTGCGCGCTTTTTATATGCGTTAAACGGCACCATTCACCTGGCAGGTCAATCTCACCCACTCTTCATTGTCTCACGGCAACAGGGCCGGTTCAACCGGTTCCTTTTTTCCGATAATGACCCGTTTGACAGACGTATAATCGCGCCGTTGGCCGACGTGTCGGCCAGCCTGATTTTGACTGAATTAACCCCTAAATTTGGCCTGATCACCCCCCTAAACTCCGCTCAACGTGAGCCATCTTTGTTGTAGAAAGTGATTGTTTATAGCAGCCACGTACCAACAAAAACAACTAATGAACCAATTAAAACCATGAAGAAGCTAACAGTCAATATCGTACTTGATGCCCCCCGCGAAAAAGTATGGGATATCCTGTGGAATGAAGCCACCTACCCGGCCTGGACGGCCCCCTTCAGCGAAGGGTCGCGGGTAGAATCCACCTGGGAAGAAGGCAGCAAAGTCCTGTTTCTCGATGGCAATAACGAAGGACTGGTTTCTACCGTTGCCGTAAACAAACCCAACGAATGTATGTCGTTTATACACGTAGGAACAATCAAAGACGGCGTGGAAGACCTGGATAGTGCGGAAACCAGAAAATGGTCAGGGGCTTCCGAAAATTACACACTCAAAACTGTTGATGGAGGTAAAACAGAGTTGACCGTCGACCTGGATGTTACGGACGACCACAAGGCCTACTTCGAGGAAACCTGGCCAAAGGCACTGGCGAAGCTGAAAGAGTTAGCCGAAGCGAATGCATAGTATTTTGAGGTAGATTGTGGGTAGAAAAGCCTCTGCTGGCAATGGCAGGGGCTTTTTACTATCGACGGCACGTTTGAGACACAGTACAGGCTACACCGAAATGAGGAGGAAATACTAATTTGGTATTAATTCGTTTACTTCGTAGTTTTAGCTATTAACAGACCAAAATCATGACGAAAGCTATCATTCAGGAAGCGTTGTCTGAACTGCCCGACGAATTTTCGCTTGACGACCTGATGGAGCGGCTAATTTTGCTTCAAAGTTTTGAACAGGGCCGACAGCAATACCACGAAGGGCGGGTCTTTACGCACGAAGAAGTTGGCAGGAAATTGGAAAAATGGCTCAAGTAGAATTAGTACATTTACCGAATGCCAATCAAGCTGTTATTGATGACCGTAAGCTAACAGGCTATGTTTTAAATAGTGAACATGAAGAAGGGAAACATAAAGCGTTTGTCTTTCGGGTAGTTCTTGGTATAACAGTAGCTGATGCTGGCGAATTAAAAAATCGCATTCTGACGGAGATAAAGCGAAACCCCGCTTCAATTGGCAAAGAAGATAAATACGGTAAACGATTCGCAGTTGAATTTAACTGGACACGCAATGATCGGACAGCAACTGTGCTTACTGGCTGGATTATCCGTAATGGCGAGACAATACCCCGCTTAACAAGTTGTTACATTATATAAATAATAGCATGGACAAGCCGTTGCAGTTATTAGATATTGTCGCTCTACTAACCGAATTGCCGGATGAGAAGTTGAGCGTCGGGCAGGTCGGCACCATTGTCGAAGAACTGGCTGATGGTGTGTATGAAGTCGAGTTTGCCGATGCGAAGGGCCGCACCCTCACGACCTGTGCTGTAGAAGCGAAAGACTTATTGAAGTTGACGCATGAGTTGGCAGCTTGAGAAAGCAACTTAGTTTGGGGCAACGATTGGAACGTTATTGATCCGACTTAGGATTTAGATGAGGGGAAGTATTGAGTAGAATTTGATTCACTACAGCCGGGCATGAACATAGTATATAATTTCGACCTCGCTTAATCACTTGATGCCACAATGTGACGAGGATCGTTTGTTGCAAATAAATTTAATTGTGGATTTTTCTTAATATAATTTTCAGCATTATTTGATTTGATAATATCGAAGTCTGTACGTATACGCAAAGACAACGCATGATACTCCCTTTGGGTTACGTTTCTATCAATAAAAGGGTTAATATTCCTAATTTTGAATTCAAACTCTACCTTTTCTAAAGACTCACGATCCTGATGGCGAGTATCCAAAAAGCCAAATTCGATTTCCGTTTTACCCTCAACCGAGCCTTCTTCTAAATCATATTTAAAATGATATTCAGCCACAAAGGCATAAAATATCAATGCATCTCTGTATTGTTTGTTAGTCAAATATTTTAATTCTTCAAGATTTCTTCCAGTAAATATTGACTCGTCAACTCGATTCCGTAATGAGATAAATTCTTCAGGTAACCCTTCAGCGTCGACATCGAGTGTAAAGTCCACGCTCGTTAATTGTCGAAATTTCAATACTACTTTACTTGGGATATTCTCCAAAAAACTCATAAGAAAATGATTACGTTGTAACCTTGAAAAGTCACTGCTTAATAGTTTTACCGGCTTATCCTCTGCTGGCATTATATTCATCTTCTTTAGATTACTAACGACCTCTTTTATAATAATAGCAGCCATTTGCCGGGTTTCATTAGACGAATAAGCAGTCACTATCTGCGTTTTTCCATTTCCCTCGTTCTCTCTTCTACCAAACACAACTTCTCCCTTTTGTTTACTACTTACGTCTGTCCAATCCTTATTTAAAGCATATTTATTAGTTTCAAAATTTATGGCTAAGTCTCCATTTTCCTTCCTTTCAACCCTTAAATCATTGAGTAATTCACAATTTGGAAATTTCTTGATGATATCTTGTTTAATCATTGGTATAGCCAAATTAAGTACAGTATTTACATCATCCGTTATATCACTGTTTAGATATGTAGTTGAATAGTTTTCACTATCTTCTTTAGCAGATTGTTTTCGTCTTAAAAATTCGAATTCGGTAGGGGACAACAAAGTTTTAGCAAAAAAAGGCGTAATATCTTCTTTGGCTATTTGCTTGCGAGTAAATACACCACGAGATTTCAATAAACTTTGTAAATCTGCTTTATTGATGTATGAATGATTAAGAAGTTGCCGTATTTGATCACCAAAAGGCAGCATAGTTTCTATGTCAAAATTTGGTTTATGAGTGGGAGCACCAATCTCAGAAATAAGCTCTTTCGTCTCTAATGAAAAAAATGTTTCACTAAAATTTTTTACCTCAATCATGCTTGCAAATTCATTATCTGAGAAGTTTATTAACACAGACTGCTTAATTTCTTTATGATGCACAAGTTGATAGTCAGGAAACGCTATTACTATTTTTTGACACCAACCAGAAGTGAGATTTTGACTAAGTCCAACTATTCGCTTAAAATTATCCTTCTCAAACCGTTCGTTGACGCATATTATTAATACTTTTTTATCTAAAACTTTAAATAGAAGTACATCCGAAGTCAAATAATCAATAGGTAATAGACCACCTGATAATAGTCTTCCTCCAGTTATTTTTTCGCTTATCCCAGTTTGATGATAAAAGAAGTCAATCTTTTCGGATGAATACATATTATTAATAAATTTCACAGAATTATATATAAAATTTACTCTGTAGTTATCAATAACATGGATCAGTTCAAAATCAGTATCAATTTCTTGACTGATTGCTCTTAGCTCTTTTGTTAATGTATAATCGAGTTCTTTTTATTATCTACCCAAAATATTAGAAGATTTTGGCGACTTCTTTTATAATTAAAATGCTTAATTATTTCATTATAATGTTTTGAAGATTGAAAGCAGCTTGTAGAAGTATTCAAATCATTTAAATATTTTTTAAAATCGCTTTTAACATTTTTTGAACTAACATATTTAACAGATATCATTACAGTATCAAGCACATCTGCTTCTAAAGGATTGATGTAAGCAGTAAATAGGTCTATACCATGCTTACTACAGTTGTGCTTTTTCCTTTGAAAACAATCAAACTCGATATTAGATACATACTGCCAACCTACACGTTTAAAAAAGTTTTCAGCAATATTTTCTCCAAGTAACCCTTTGAATCTTGAGAACTCGCCCATAGCTAAATTAGAATAAGTATTGCAATGTAACTTTTTTCAACTAAAAAGCCCCTACCGGAGACGATAGGGGCTTATATATATCAGAGTAGTCAGAAAAATCTGATAAATCCTGGTTCAGATTACTTCACTTCTTCATACGGCACGTCCGAGACGTTGTCCCCGGCGGGCTGACCTTGTCCGTTGGCCGACCCATTGCCGTTTCCGGCGAAACCGGCTCCATCGGTGGGGTTGGCACCCGCGCCGTCAGTGGCGTTGTAGAGTTCCTGCGAGGCAGTTGCCCACGCTGCGTTCAGCCCTTCCAAAGCGGTGTCGATGGCGGCTGCGTCGCGCGACGCGTGCGCCGTGCGGAGGGTCGTCAGGGCCGCTTCAATCGCGGTCTTATTGCCTTCCGATAGTTTGTCGCCGTAGTCCTTCAACTGCTTCTCGGTCTGGAAAATCATCGAGTCTGCCGCGTTGACTTTCTCGATTTTTTCGCGCTCGGCTTTGTCGGAGGCTTCGTTGGCTTTGGCTTCTTCGCGCATCCGGTTGATTTCCGCGTCGGTCAGACCGCTCGAGGCTTCAATCCGGATTTTCTGCTCTTTGCCCGTGCCTTTATCTTTGGCCGTTACGTGCAGAATACCATTGGCATCCACGTCGAAGGTTACTTCAATCTGCGGCACACCACGCGGGGCAGGCGGAATGTCGGACAGGATAAACCGGCCCAACTGGCGATTTTGAGCCGCCATGGGCCGCTCACCCTGCAACACGTTGATTTCTACGCTTGGCTGGTTGTCCGAGGCCGTCGAATACGTTTCAACTTTCTTACTCGGAATCGTCGTGTTGGCGTCTACCATTTTGGTGAACACGCCCCCCATCGTTTCGATACCCAGCGAAAGAGGGATAACGTCGAGCAGCAGCACGTCTTTCACCTCACCCGTTAACACACCGCCCTGAATGGCAGCGCCAATGGCTACGGCTTCGTCGGGGTTAACAGCTTTGGAGGGCTTGCGGCCAAACAATTTCTCCACTTCGTCCTGCACTTTCGGAATGCGCGTCGACCCACCCACCAGAATGATTTCATCAATTTGGGAAGCCGACAAGCTGGCGTTTTTCAGGGCACGGCGGCAAGGCTCCAGACTCCGCTGAATCAGCGAATCGGCCAATTGCTCAAATTTTGCCCGGCTCAACGTCCGCACTAAGTGTTTCGGAATGCCATTCACCGGCATGATATACGGCAGGTTGATTTCCGTTGAGTTCGAACTCGACAATTCAACTTTCGCTTTCTCAGCGGCTTCTTTCAGGCGTTGCAGGGCCATTGGGTCCTGGCGAAGATCAATGGCTTCGTCTTTCTTGAACTCGTCGGCAAGCCAGTCGATGATTACCTGGTCGAAGTCATCACCACCGAGGTGCGTATCGCCATCGGTCGCTTTCACTTCAAACACGCCATCGCCGAGTTCCAGAATCGAAATATCGAATGTACCGCCACCGAGGTCAAATACGGCAATTTTCTGGTCGTGGTTGGTTTTGTCCAAACCATAAGCCAGTGCGGCTGCAGTTGGCTCGTTGATGATCCGTTTTACGTCGAGACCCGCAATCTGACCGGCTTCTTTGGTTGCCTGCCGCTCCGCATCATTGAAGTAAGCAGGCACCGTAATAACGGCTTCGGTTACGGTTTGGCCGAGGTAATCTTCGGCGGTCTGCTTCATTTTCTGCAGAATCAGGGCCGAAAGTTCCTGGGGTGTATATTGCCGGTCGCCGATGCGAACGCGGGGCGTGCTATTCGGGCCGTTTTCTACGTCGTAGGCGACGTTTTTAATTTCATTCGTCACCTCGCTGTAGCGTTTCCCCATGAAGCGCTTAATTGACGAGATCGTATTTTTGGGGTTGGTGATGGCCTGGCGTTTGGCGGGTGCGCCTACTTTGCGTTCGCCGTTGCCGTTGTCCATAAATGCAACCACTGAGGGCGTTGTACGCGCTCCCTCAGAGTTGGGGATCACAACCGGCTCGTTGCCTTCCATCACGGCCACGCATGAGTTCGTGGTGCCTAAGTCAATACCAATAATTTTTCCCATAACTGGATTTAGTTTCTTTAGTTGCTGTATGATAAACTGACAGACAGAATCCATCTATCAATACAAATGCCAGCCGGAAAAAAAAGACAGTTTGCTGTCAGATTGGCAGAATCATGTGCCTAAATGGGCCACAATGTCGCTTCAGGATAGGTATAGTGCAAAAACATGGCAGACTTCACCCTGAGTACGTGAGTTAAAGTAGGGTGTCTTACTTGCTTATGAATCGGTTGACCCCGGCCGGGGTCAACCGATTCATCGCCTAATCACTTATTTTGTGCCCTGAATAATCAGAGTGCTGAATGGCAGAGCCAGTTTTCCATTGCCATACTGTTCCCGAAGGCGGGTAAATACCTCCTCTTTGATCTGGCTTATTGTCGTCTGATCAGTTTGTTTCAGGGCATTCACGACCGGGGCGGCTATGTCGGTCATGTTATTCCAGTACTCATCGAGGTTCTCATACGTTACCTGACCCGACAAAACCGTCTCCTCCACCCCAGACAAGCCAGCCTCTTCCAAAAATCCAGCAATCAGACTCGGTTTGGCGCAGCGAAACATGCCCGGTGCGCCCATTGTCGGGGGCGGCAGTTGCAGCGTTCGGTTGATGACACCCATCAATAAACTTATCCAGGGATTTTGCTCGCCCCCACCCCAAACCGAAGTAGCCAGCCGACCGCCCGGTTTGAGTACCCGAACCAGTTCCTGAGCAGACTGCGCCATGTCGGGGAAAAACATAAATCCCATCCGACAGCTAACGGCATCAAAACGCTCATTTCCAAAGGGTAACCTGCTGACATCGGCCACCTGAATCTGATAATTAGCCAGTCCCATACGCTGGGCTTTTTCTTCGGCAACCGCCAGCATCCCTTCGGACAAATCCGTACCAATCACCTTCCCCTTTGTCACAATGGCCGCAATGGTCAGGCCCGGTTCGCCGGTTCCGGTGGCTACATCCAGGACCGTATCCGTGGGCTTAAGTTCGAGGTAATTTATGATGGCATCACCCATCGGCTGTAGAAACCGCATCGTAAAATCGTCCCATTTCTTCCAGCCGGGAGCGAATAAATTCCAGACAGCCCGCTGTTGCTCACGAATTACATCTTCAGAAGTTGGCATAACACTAAATAGAAGGTATACCCAAATATATTGTTTATAATAAGCCAACTGCTGCAGACTTACTCAACGGTACAACTCATTTACCGACTGGTTAAACAGCATCCCATTAGCCAGAAGATAACTACCTGCTACTGCGTTAAGAACAGGTAGTTGCCTATCAGGCTGACGGACAACGTATTGTTGGAAGCAAAAAGTCTCGCAGCAATAATCTGATTTGTACAGATTATCACTGCGAGACTTTATCTGTTGCGAAAGACGCTAATTAACGAAACCCTGAAACTCAGCGTCCACCCAGCAGGCCACCCAGCATACCGCCTAAGCCACCACCCTGCTGACCCGCGACACGCATGAAGTCATTCATATCGAGTTTACCGTCGGCCATTGCCGAACCAGCCATACCCATCCAGTCGACACCCTGCTGACCCGTAGCCGCGCCCAGGATGCTATTGCCGTCCACGCTATTATCGTTCGGGTCTTTAGCTTTGTTCATCAGTTTGCTCAGGACCATCGGTACCACCGCAGCCGCTACCGACATAGCTACCTGAGGGGAAATGCCTAATTTTTGCATTAAACTCTGCTCTACATGCTGCTGAACGCCCTGCGTTACTTCGGTGTGGGCACCACCGCCCTGTCCGGTTAACATGCCCAGCAAACCACCGAGGCCACCGCCCTGGGCTTGTTGCTGTAGACCACTCATCACACTCTCGGTGACGGTTTGCATAGCCACCTCATTCTGATTGTTTGGAATGGCCGGGTTATTAATAATGGCGTCGCCAGACTGTTGACGCACCAGATTCATAAGGGTTTCTAACATGACTGTATTGTTTTTATAAAGTAAGTGGAAAGCGGGCGGAAATGTTTTGACCCAGCATTCGTAGAATTTTTCGTTGGCTGCTCTAACAATAGCTTATTTTTGCCAGGTAACCATTTTTGGACAACACGTCCCGCAATTGCTGATCTATGACGAACGAAGATCCTAAAAGTAGCGGCCCGATTTCAGAAACATCGCCCTTTAGCGACCAGGTTTGCCCACTGCTGACCGATTTGCTGTATCCGAGCGAATCCGATGAGCCGGTTGAAGCTGTAACCTGCTACCTGAAGCAAGCTGAAGCCCTGACGGTTAGCCAGATTAAAGACTGGCAAATGCTGCCTCCGTCGGTGTATGTAGAAGAAATGCCGGAAGTCGATTTCTGGCAACCTGTTATCACCGGGCAGGACTGGTTTGGCGATGAAGAAAAAGCGCGCACCGCCCGGTTTCAAAAACTGAAAGACTTTGTTGAGATAGCCCTAACCGTTCGGCAGGTATTCCGCGTGGGTGAGTCAGAAATGGACGTTTTTCTGCTGGGTCGCCAAGCCGACGGCGAACGGGCGGGACTAAAGACGAGGGTTGTGCAGACGTAAAACGGAGGCAGGGAGAAGAGTGGCAAGAAGAAAGGAAACAAGTAGTTCGTTCCTTTTCTCCTCTCTTCCCTTCTCCCTGCCTCCGTTTTCCTGTTTACTTCACTTGTTCCACAACGGCGGCAAACGCGTCTGGGTGGTTCATGGCCAAATCGGCCAGTACTTTACGGTTGAGTTCGATGCCCGATTTGTTGAGAGCGCCCATAAAGGCCGAGTATGACAGGCCATGAATACGGGCACCGGCGTTGATCCGCTGAATCCAAAGACCCCGAAAATCGCGTTTCTTGGCCCGGCGGTCGCGATACGCATAGCCTAAACCTTTCTCGACAGCGTTTTTAGCGACTGTCCAAACATTTTTGCGCCGACCGAAATAGCCTTTGGCCAGCTTCATTACTTTTTTCCGACGCGCCCGTGAGGCAACGTGATTGACGGAACGTGGCATAATTTTTTTGTTTTTTGACGACGGGCGGACTGTTAATGAATAATGGATAATGAGTAATGCAGAACGGCCATCTGTAGCCAACATTATTCATTGTTCATTTTACATTATACATTCACTTTTAAGGCCAGTAATCGGGTGAAACGAGAAACCAGGACGCAACTGCGCCCTTTTTTGTCCTTAGATGTTGAGCAGCAGTTTGATACGACGCTCGTCGGGACCATCAACCAGCGTGGCGTGCGCTAAATTGCGCTTTTGCTTGGTTGTTTTTTTCGTCAGGATATGACTGTGGAAGGCATGCTTCCGCTTGATTTTTCCGGTGCCGGTCAGCTTGAAACGCTTCTTGGCCCCCGAATTGGTTTTTACTTTTGGCATTGCAGTAGACCGCTTTGTAGGTAAAATTAAGTAAACAGGCCGCAAAGGTACGAAAAAAACAGCAATAGTCGATAGTCCTCCGTGGTTAGGGAAGGAGAAACTCTAGCCACGGAGGACTATCGACTATTGCTGTTTTTTTATTTTTTCGGCACGGCAACTTTAGGCGATAGAAACATGCTCATGCGCTTGCCTTCGAGTTTGGGTTCAGACTCAATTTTGCCGTAGTCTTCCAGGCCTTTGGAAAAACGCTCCAGCAGTTGAAAACCCCGGTCTTTGAAAACAATAGCCCGGCCAACAAACTGCACGTAGGCTTTCACTTTGGCCCCTTCTTTGAGGAAGTTGATGGCATGTTTGAGCTTAAAGTCAAAGTCGTGATCGTCGGTGTTAGGTCCGAAACGAATCTCTTTAATAACAACTTTGGTGGCGTTTGCCTTGATTTCTTTCTGCTTTTTCTTCTGCTCGTATTTAAACTTGGAATAGTCGACAATACGGCAAACGGGCGGCACGGCATTGGGCGATACCTCAACGAGGTCGAGGTTCTGGGCTTTGGCCATAGCCTGCGCCTTACTGATTTCGTAGATTCCCTGTTCTACATTTTCACCGACCACCCGCACTTCGCGGGCCAGGATGCGCTCATTGACTTTGTAGGGTTCTTCAACCACGCGACGGGGTGGTCTGCGCTGGGGTAATGCCATAGATTGTGTTTAGGGTAACTATTAGTTTGAAACTGACTTTTAAAAGTCGCTTGGATAACGTAACGAATGCTAAAAAGTTCGGGAAACTATCGAAAATACGGTTTTGAAGCAAGTTAAAAATCTGTTTCAGGTTTAACGTTTCAGGTTCCAGGTTGCTGCCCGATGAACCTGAAACGTTAAACCTGAAACAGACCATTACATTTTCACCTCCGCCTGAAACGCATTGACAAACTCGTCCACGCTCATGCTGCCCAGGTCGCCCTGACCTTTGCGCCGGACAGAGACTTTCCCCTCAGCGGCTTCTTTCTCGCCCACGATAAGCATATACGGCACTTTATTTACTTCAGCGTCGCGAATTTTACGACCAATTTTCTCATCGCGCAAATCGACAAAGCCCCGAATATCGTGTTCCTGCAGGCTGAAAAATAAGTCGTTCGCATACGCTTCGTACTTTTCTGAAATCGGCAGGATGGCGATCTGGTCGGGGGAAAGCCAAAGGGGGAAATTACCACCTGAGTTTTCGATCAGAATGGCAATAAATCGCTCCATCGACCCAAAGGGCGCGCGGTGAATCATCACGGGCCGGTGCTTTTGGTTGTCGGCACCGATGTATTCCAGTTCAAACCGATTAGGCAGGTTGTAATCGACCTGAATTGTGCCCAACTGCCACTTCCGGCCCAGCGCATCGCGCACCATGAAGTCGAGTTTGGGACCGTAGAAAGCTGCTTCGCCCAACTCCGTCACAGTTGGCAACCCTTTTTCGGCGGCTGCTTCAATAATGGCCGATTCGGCCTTTTCCCACAGGTCGTCAGAACCGATGTATTTCGTTTCATTGGCCGGGTCGCGCAGGGAAATCTGGGCGCTGTAATCCGAAAATCCAAGTGATTTAAAGACGTACAGCACCAGGTCGATTACCTTCATAAACTCATCCCTGACCTGATCGGGCCGGCAGAAGATGTGGGCATCATCCTGGGTAAACCCCCGCACTCGTGTCAGGCCGTGCAACTCGCCCGACTGTTCGTAGCGATATACGGTGCCAAACTCGGCCAGCCGCAGGGGCAGGTCACGGTAGGAGCGCGGTTTGGTTTTGTAAATTTCGCAGTGATGCGGGCAGTTCATGGGTTTAAGCAGAAACTCCTCGTTCGGGTCGGGAGTTTTAATCGGCTGAAACGAGTCTTCGCCATATTTCTCCCAGTGACCCGACGTAACATACAACTGCTTGCTGCCAATGTGGGGCGTTACCACCTGCACATAGCCGGCCCGTGCCTGCGCCTTCCGCAGGAAATTTTCTAACCGTTCGCGCAGCATAGTGCCTTTCGGAAGCCAAAGGGGAAGCCCCGCACCTACTTTCTCCGAAAAAGCAAACAGTTCCAGTTCCTTGCCCAGTTTGCGATGGTCCCGCTTTTTGGCTTCTTCGAGCAGGTACAGGTAATCGTCGAGTTCTTTCTGTTTCGGATACGTAACGGCGTAAATCCGGGTCAACTGCTTATTTTTTTCGTTGCCACGCCAGTAGGCACCGGCTACGTTCATCAGTTTGGCCGCTTTGATAAACCCCGTGTTCGGAATGTGCGGTCCCCGGCAGAGGTCGGTGAAATCGCCCTGGGTATAGAACGTAATCGTACCATCGTCCAATCCGTCGAGCAGGTCGAGTTTATATGGATCGCCTTTTTCGGTAAAATACGCAATGGCATCGGCCTTGCTCATCGGCTTCCGAACATAAGCTTGCTTCTGGCGGGCCAGTTCGAGCATTTTATCTTCCACCTTCTTGAAGTCTTCCTGGGAAAACGGCTGCCCGCCCAGATCAACGTCGTAATAAAACCCCGTTTCGACGGCTGGGCCAATACCGAACTTCACGCCCGGGTATAGGCTTTCCAGGGCTTCGGCCAGCAGGTGCGCCGACGAGTGCCAGAAAGTTGCTTTCCCTTCGGCGTCGTTCCACGTCAGGAGTTGCACGCTGGCATCCTCGCCGATGGGGCGCGTGGCATCCTGTACAACCCCATTCACTTTGGCAGCCAGCACGTTACGGGCCAGGCCTTCACTAATTTGGGTAGCAATATCCAGCCCGGAACTTCCTTTGGGATACTGCCGAACGCTGCCGTCGGGCAGCGTCACGCGGATTTGTTCGTCCTGCGTAATCATTTGGTTATATAAGTTATTATGGTACCCGCAGCTCACCTACAACTGTAAGCCACTTTAATTTGGGATGTATGATTTGGGATTTCGGATTTATTGCTTTCGCGTCAGCTAAATCAGAAATCCCAAATCATACATCCCAAATCAATTTATTGGTTTCACGGTTCGCTGGAGCGAATCGTTGGCACTGGATGTAATGCGCGGCTTTGGCTGAATGGTTAACACCCGAACGCGGCTGGTGTCGAGCACCGGTCGATTTCGCGTTGACGGTCTTGGTTTGGCCAGCGTATCCGGCAAAAATAAGGAGTTATACGAACTTTGTGCGTATTGCCGCCGTTGCGACCGCCACAAACCAGCCGCAGCCTGCTGGTCGGTCGCATTTAGCCCACTCGCTTTGGTATAGGCTGCAATGGCCAAATCATACTGCCCCATTTGTTCATGGCAGTAGCCAATGTAGGTGTCGATCCGGGGAAACTGAGGCCGAAGTTGCAGCACGCGCTGATAATTTGCCAGGGCTGTGTAATAGTTTCGGTATTTCTGATTGATCAGCCCCATCTGAAAATAAGCCTGATAATAACTCGCCTGCAGATTCACGGTTTGCTGATAACAGGTCATGGCACTGTCGAGGATGCCCTTTGTATGGTAAATCAAACCCCGGCCATAATACAATCGGGCGGTGTTGGGAAAATAATTCAGTGCCCGCTCATTGTAGGCAAGCGCCGAATTCAGGTCGCCCAGTGTTCGGTACATCGAGGCCAGTTGATTGTAGGTCTCCAGATAACGAGGTTTAAGCCGCAGCGACTGCTGATACAGGTTTATCGCGCCGGTGGTGTCGCCTTGCCGGGCCGCCATTAATCCAGTAAAAAAAAACGCTTCCCCATCGTAGGGAGCCATTTGCAACGCTCTGGCAACGTACAGTTTGGCTTTATCGAACTGATTTTGCTGTTGGAGCAGGTCGCCCTGGAGGATATAGAGTTCGGGGGTATTGACACCCAGAATCTCAGCACGCTGGGCGTTCTGCAAGGCTTTGGCGGGTTGCTGCAACGACCGAAGCACCTGAGCGCGGGTCAGATAATACGACCCAATGTTATCATTTCGGTCGATGGCCTCGTCGATGTCTGTCAGTGCCTCGTTTATGCGCCCCATCGACAGCAGGATAGCGGCCCGTTTGGCATAGGCCGACGCTGGCGACGACTGATTGATGGCTCTGGTCAGCGCACGCAGGGCGCCCTGGGCCCGACTACTGTCACCGGGCTTCGGAAAATCCGGAATACGGGCCGTCTGCCGGTTGTCGCTGCCGCAGGCGAAAAACAAGGCAGCAAAGAAGATTGCGAGACACTGGCGCATTTGAATTGCGAAGGAGTGAATGAGTGAATGAGCGAATAGCTGACGCAGCCGCAACGGAGGCCCGGCACTATTCGCTCATTCACTCATTCACAATTCACTCATTGATTGGCAAATCGGTAAAACACCCCCAAAGGTAGCCGTTTTTGCGCCTTGTCGGCAACGGCTAATTCGCCCCATTCGGCATTGGGGACGGTACCGAACGTTTGCTGAATGAGGTTGTCCAGGATGAGCGACGAGAAACCGAGTGAATACAGATTGATGATAAAGAAAAAATGGGTGCGGTCGAGCAGGTCAGCACAGGATTTGAGCAGGTTGTTGAGTTGTTCTTCGAGTACCCACTTTTCGCCATCAGGCCCGCGCCCATAGGCCGGTGGGTCCAGAATGATACCGTTGTAGTGGTTCCCCCGCCGGACCTCGCGCCGAACGAATTTAACAGCATCCTCAACCACCCAGCGAATATCAGCCAATTCGCTGTGGTCCATGTTTTCCCGCGCCCAGCTAATGACCGGCTTCACCGCATCGACATGGGTCACGTCGGCTCCGGCCTGACGAGCCGCCAGCGACGCCCCCCCCGTATAGGCAAACAGATTCAGCACCTTTGGCTGGGCTACGCTGGCAGACAGGGCCTTGATTTTAGTATAAATATAGGCCCAGTTGTCGGCCTGTTCTGGAAAAAGCCCGACGTGCTTGAAGGTTGTCAGGGCCAGTTTAAATTTCAGATTCAGGCCATCCTGTCGAAACGAAACATACCAGGGGTCGCGCATGTCGGGCGTCGTTTGCCAGTCGCCCCGTTCGGGCGATTGGCGGTCGCGACGAAAAATAGCCTGGGCGAGACGCTCCCATTCGGCCTCAGGCAGGGATTTATCCCAGATAGCCTGCGGCTCGGGCCGGGATACTGTAAAGTTGCCAAACCGTTCGAGTTTCTGAAAATTACCCGAATCAATCAGCTCGTATTCAGACCAGGGGCGGGGAGTAATTAGCTGGATGTCAGGCATATAATAGTTTAATGATGAATTACTCTCTGTGGATTAATTCATCATTTATAATTCATCATTTTTTTCCTGCCCCATTTTTAAAATTAATTCAAATTCGTCGGGGCGGACGGGCATGACCGATAAACGCGATTGCCGGACCAGGCTGATGTTGGCCAGCAGGGGTTCGGCCTTGATCCGGGCCAGCGAAACAGGTTTCTCCAGCATCATTACCGGCTCCAGTTCAACGGCCACCCAGGCAAATTTAGCCTGAGCAGGGTCATCGGCAACGGTCGGGTCCTGGTGAGCTTCCCGCACGACCGTTGCCAGGCCAACCACTCCCGGATTGGTTACGCTATGGTAGAAGAGAACCTGATCACCTATTTTCATGGTGTTCAGGTTGTTACGCGCCTGATAATTACGGACGCCATCCCACACGGCGCGGCCCTGTTCAACAAAATGAGGCCACCCGTAGGTATCAGGTTCAGATTTTACGAGCCAGTAATTCAATGATAGACTGATAGAGTGGATGAATGATAGAATAGGTGAATTGCAGAATAATTCAATCATTCTATCATTCATCCATTCAAAATTAGGTCAATAATAATCATCCTGTTCCTGGCTGCTGCCGAAAGGAGAACCATATTCGTCGGCATCACCGTCGGCAAAACGTGAGCCAGCGACCTTGAAAGCCAGGGCTTTCTGGATAATCATGATCTGGCCGGTATGGTACATATCGTGGTTGATAATGCCATGCAGCATGTCGTAATAGGTATAATCGCGGCCCGGCACGATGTCTTCCAGAAACTCGTCGTCGTCGCGTTTGTCGAGTTCATTGATGAGTTCTTCCTGACTCAGGCTTAGTTCCATTTCGAGGGCTTCCCACTCGAAATCGTCAATTTTATCAGGCAGGGCACCAAAATCTTTGTTGGGCGTGGTAATATCAAATACCTCGTCGCCCTGCATCTTTTTGACGCAGAAAATCCGCCAACTGGTCATGTGAAAAACCAATTCGGCAATGCTGTGTGTGTTGGGCGTTATCCGACGCCCCGCCATATCGGGCGTAACGCCCCGCAGCACATCGACTACCGATGGGCCATGCCAGGCTTCCTCGCCCTCGTAGGTGGTGTTCAAAAGGTCAATGATGCGTATCAGCTCGTCGTTAGGGACCATAATTGATGTATAGCGAGTTGGTTCGTTTACCTAAGCTTTGGGTAATAGCCACTACCTGCTTACCGGCACGGAGTGCCTATTTTCCTAAAGCTAAAACCGGTGTTTTTATAGCTACTGCGTTCAGTCTTTTTTGTTCAGCTTTTTTATGCCCCCATATGCCGGGGTGATAAATCGGCAGGTTGAAATGAAAGGCGGGTCTACCTTCCAGCATACAGACAAATAACCACAAAGGTAAATCAATATTG
The DNA here is from genome assembly GCF_054781775.1 of Spirosoma areae. Classification (NCBI taxonomy): domain Bacteria; kingdom Pseudomonadati; phylum Bacteroidota; class Cytophagia; order Cytophagales; family Cytophagaceae; genus Spirosoma; species Spirosoma areae. Next base: position 71,584 of record NZ_BAAGTT010000001.1, read on the forward strand.
ACGGCCTTCCGAAAAAAATCCAGGTCTATAGGGACCTAACCGGCCCTTACTACAGCGATAATCTCCTCCCTCAACCCGACCGATACTGGAGTCTATTTTGTGGTGGATCAACAGCATGGCATGTTTTATGTACTTCTATCAGCATGTGACGTAAAATTAGCCTAAATGATACCTATCGAAAAAAAATATATGTTTTCATGTGCCCGGATGCGTTTGCTCCTGCCCTGCCTGCTCCTGGTATCGGGCTGCTTTGGGCAGGTAACCAAACCCCTGCGCTACCGCACTGAAGTTGGCAGCTTTTTTGCTACGTCGGGCGAAACACCCTTCTGGCTTCGGGCCAATCAGTATGGGATCGTTCCGTGCGAACATACCCTGATGACCCTGCGCCAGGCTATGCGGGTCGATTACCACGACAAACCGAAAACGAAACTCGATAGCCTGCGGGCCACCAACCGGCGGATTGACTGGGGTTGGGGAGCCGAAGCGGTTCTGAACGCGGGCTATGCCTACAAACTGCTTATACCGGAAGCCTACGTAAAAGTTAAATTCGGTGGGGCACTGGAAGTTTGGGCCGGTCGACGGCGGGAAATTTTTGGCTTAGTCGACTCGGCGCTTACGTCGGGTTCATTTGCCTGGTCGGGCAACACGCTGCCCATGCTGAAAGTGCAGATAGCCGTGCCTGACTATGTACCAAAAGGTGGCCTGTTCGCCTTTAAAGGCTCGTATGCCCACGGCTGGTTTGAAGAGGAGCGGTTCATCAATAACGTCATGCTCCACCAGAAAACGCTCTATGGCCGATTTGGAAAACCTAACTGGCGGCTAAAACTCTATGCCGGGCTGAATCACCAGGTTATGTGGGGCGGCAACACCGAACGGCTGCCCGGTTCGGTCATCAAAAACAATCAGTTGCCCAACCGATTCAGCGATTATGTCGATGTGATAACGGCCAGCGCGCTGGGCGACCGCCCCAATATCGACACAAATCGTATCAGCAGTTTTGACCGCGAGAATCGCATTGGCAATCACCTCGGCACGGTCGATCTGGGATTTGAGTATGCCGGGCAGCATTTTTCGATCTTTGCCTATCGCCAGAATATCTACGAAGATGGGTCGCTGTTTTACTTGATCAACATTCAGGACGGGCTAAACGGACTGCGTATCCGCAATCGACGTGCGGTAAATCCCAACGGGATTCAGATTCAGAACATGCTGCTGGAGTATCTGTATACGAAGAGTCAGGGGGGCGCCTTGTTTTTAGAAAATGCTTCGCAACGGGGCCGCGACAACTACTTCAATCATTCGCAGTATCAGGATGGGTGGTCGCGCTATGGCCTGACGATGGGCACGCCGTTCATAACACCAACGGCCGACAGCCGCAGCGATTTAGCGCAATATGGGTTTACCAATAACAACCGGGTGACGGTTATGCACATCGGTTTGTCGGGGCAGGCGTATGATTTTCTACAATTTCAACTTAAGGCATCGTATAGTGAAAACTTCGGCACGTATATTATTCCCTTCGACAAACCCGCCCGGCAATTCTCGTCCAGTGTCAGCTTTTCAGCTCCGCTCCCAATTTTGAATGGAGTAACAGCTATCGCAGCCGTAGCCACCGACATCGGCGACCTCTATACCAACAGCACCGGGTTCTATGTGGGCATTCGCAAAGAAGGACAGAGCCGGAAGCAGCACTAAACTTCTTTCACGCAGCTTATAGGCCGAAAACGCAGATTCACGCAGCCGATGAGTTGTCATTTCTGCGTGAATCTGCGTTTTCGATCGGCACCAACCTGTGCGTTGCCCGCTTACCGTTTGGTGCCAAAATCTGTCACCCAGTAATGCTTGTAGGTGCTGCTGGCGCTGTAGGCATAGCCGACGCCAACGTCTTTAAAATTGGCGCTCATGATGTTTTTACAATGACCCGGCGAACGCAGCCAACCATCTACAACAGTCCGGGTAGTTGTGTAACCAGCCGCAATATTTTCACCAGCCGCCCGCCAGATGTATCCCGCCCGCGTCATCCGGTCCCAGGGCAATGACCCATCGCGGGCGGTATGACTGAAATAAGTATAAGTTGCCATATCCTGGGCAAACATATCCGAAGCTACGTTAAGCTGGGTGTTTAAGGCCAGCGCCGGAACCGCCGGATATGTTGTGGTGCCGCATTGGCAGGGCTTCGACCGGGCCTGATTGATATAGGTTAGCAACTCCTGCTGCTGAATGGTCGAAGCGGCTCTCGCCCCAGCCGTAGTTGGCGTTGCCGCCGGAGCCTGACCGACGCCCCCATCTTTGTAAACCGATGACATAACCGGTGCGGGTGCCTGACTGGCTTCCTGGTCGGACTGACACGCAGCCGTGGCCCAGAGCAAAGCCGCTGCACTCAAAAAGTACGTTAGTTTCATAGATTATTTTTTAGGTCAATTTGTTGAGTAAACGGTATGTAAAGGCTAATTATTATAATATTCCACATAATAGATTAAACTATAGGTAATTATAAATAGAAATTGGTAACAAATAGAGATGATTGATAAATACCCGCGCACTGGAGAGCCAGCGGGTCGTTCAAACCTATAAAGACAACCAGTTATCTGCGTGGTGAATTGCCTTTTTCAGGCTGAGGCCGGAACACATACACGTCGAGCAGGGCGTATGGGCGGGCAAGGTATTCGCGGATGAGGGTGCGGAGGGAGTAGCCATCGGGAACATCCTGAGCAGCGAAGGCAATGGCCTCCATGCCCTCGTGATTGCCAATATAAAGGGCGCGGGCGTTGTGAAAATTCTGGGAGATAATCGTGATTTTTCCCTTGTTGAACTCGTCTTTGCAGCGCACCACCGAGTCGAATGTTCGATAACCCGCATAGTCCAGCGTCATGGCCGACGCGGGCACTCCCAGCTTTAGTAAGGCCCGCTGCATATCGACCGGCTCGCTGTAGTATTCCGAATCGTTATTACCACTCAGAATCAGGTATTTCACTTTACCTTCTTTCCAAAGCCGGGCAGTAGCTTCCATCCGGTAGCGAAAAAACAGGTTTTCTTTCCCCGTCCGCACAAACTTACTCGTGCCCAGCACCAGCCCAACGTCGTTGGCGGGCAGTTCGTCAATATTGAAATAAATTTGATTCCGGGTGTTATAAACGACCCACCAATTGCTAATCAGCACCACCGTTGACCCGGCAAACAGCAGAACGATGCCCGCCTTAATGACCCGTTTGGCTACACGAACGCCAACCGCTTCGCGGGGCTTCTCGTTGCTGTAGTCCGTAGCCAAGGTCGTGTTCATTTAGTCAAGACTAAAATGCGGATTATCAATAAAGCCGACCACATTGCCAAATGGGTCGGTGAGGGCTGCCGTTTTAATGCCTCCGCCCACTTCCTGAATGGCCGTGAAAATAGTAGCGCCTAAACCAAGCCAGTGGGCCATAACCCCGTCGATGTCGGAAACGCCCCAATACGTCAGCGTATCGGCATGGTTGATTTCGGCGGGTTTTGCGCCCGGCATAAGCCCCAATTCATAGCCGCCCACGGTAAAGCCAACGTAAAATGGCTGGTCGAAATACGGCTCGATACCCAGTGCCTTCGCATACCACTCTTTGGTGACCGAAAGGTCAGGAGCTGCGTAAATGACTGTCCGTAAGCCTAATAAGTTTGTTTCTGACATATGGATAGACGGTTTTCGTCCCCAACCGACCCATCGGTCGAGTTTTCAGTACGACAAACGACAAGTCAATTATCACGAAAATAGCCCTAACTGCACGGCTTCCTTCTCATCGATGACTTCAAGCGCGATTGTTTCCGGTACTGGCGTCGCCCTTACGGGTTCTTTAACGACTTTAGGGGTCAGCAATTTAACTTCTTTAACTTTGGCAAAAGGCAGTTTATTCCCTAACGCTTTCCAGCCCCGCACGTCGATAAATCCCTCCGGTTCCAGTGTCATTTTCTCAAGCGGCCCCCGGTCTTTCACCTGATGAATGATTTCGATGCGCGGGTGTCGGTCGGCGGTTACAACCAGATTCTTCGAGCCTTTCGTATCGCCAATGAAACTAAATTTCTTGTCGAGCGAGGTCGTCTCTACCTTAAATCGCTTCACATACCAGGCTTTCTGGTTGGCTTCGTAATAGACCGACGACAGCACCGTTTCGGGATCGAATTTCAGCAGCACGGCCAGGTCATTCGGTTCGTAGCGATTCGTCAGGTCGAAACTCGTCAGTTCATACTGGCCATCTTTATAAACGACCAAAATACTGTCTTTAGCGTCAAAATTACCGAGCAGCTTGCCGCGTTCATCGCGGTTGAGCCGCCCGAGGTGCTCGTCGTACCAAATATCGACCCCACCCAGCGTCGACACGCCACCCGACTTCTGGGTCAGTTTCCGCACCGAATACTTCGTCAGGATGTTTCCCTGGGCCGAGCGGTTTTTGATGGCAATGGCCGCGAAATCAAAATCGAACTGTTTGATTTTTGCCGAACTCTGCGCCGTCAGGTTGATCGTAATTACCTCAGCTTCCCCATTATCATTGGCGCTAAAATACGTCATTTTCGACTTCGGATTACCCATCGTCAGGTCATACTCCCGGTCGCGGGTTACGCCCGTAACGGGAAACCGTTTGGCCATCGAAATCCCCGACTTGCCGTCTAAATAGACAACGTTGTAAATTTTGCGCTCGTCGTTTTTCTTGAATACCGAAACATACACAATATCCTTGCCGACAAACACTTTTTCCTGAATTTTTGTAACAACACACTTCCCATCGCGCCGGAACACAATGATATCGTCGATGTCGGAGCAGTCGCTGACGTACTCATCTTTCTTCAGGCCATAGCCAATAAATCCGCCTTCGCGGTCGACATAAAGTTTCTGGTTGGCTGCCGCTACCACACTCGCGGCAATGGTATTGAACGCCCGAATTTCGGTTTTGCGCTCACGGCCCTTGCCATACTTCTTTTGCAGGTCTTTGTAATAGGCAATGGCATAGCGGGTGATGTTGGCCAGATTATCCTCTGTTTCAGCCAGTTCCTGCTCCAGTCGGCGCATCAACTCCTCGGCCTTAAAGCCATCGTATTTTGAAATCCGTTTGATCTTGATTTCGGTCAGGCGGATCAGGTCGTCCTGCGTAATGGCGCGATAAAATTGTTTTTTAAAGGGCTTTAAGGCTTTGTCAATTGTTTCGAGAACGGCCTCAAAGGTTTCGCACTCTTCGATTTTTCGGTAAATCCGGTTTTCGATAAAAATTTTCTCGAGCGAACTGTACAGCAGCCGCTCCATCAACTCACTACGCCGGATTTCCAGTTCGCGTTGCAGCAACTGCACGGTCTGGTGCGTATTGACCCGCAGAATATCCGTCACGCTCACGAAATGGGGCTTGTCGCCAATGATCACGCAGGCATTGGGCGATATGCTCACCTCGCAGTCGGTGAAGGCATAGAGCGCGTCAATTGTGACGTCGGGCGAAACGCCGGGCTGCAGGTGCACCAGAATCTCGACATCTTTGGCCGTATTATCGACCACGGCGGCTATGTTCCGGCTGGGCGCTTTGATTCGGATTTTACCCAACTCGGCGGCTTTCACAATCGAGTCGATCAACTGCGAGGTCGTTATGCCAAAGGGCACATCCCGAATGGCGAGAATTTTCTTATCAACTTCCTCGATTTTAGCCCGCACCCGCACTTTGCCCCCCCGGTGCCCGTCGTTATAATTGCCGACATCAATATGGCCGCCCGTCTGAAAATCGGGGAAGAGCGACACGGGTTTGTCTTTGAGGATATTAATCGAGGCCTCAATCAGTTCATTGAAGTTGTGGGGCAGTATCTTGGTCGACAGGCCAACGGCAATGCCCTCTACGCCCTGGGCCAGCAACAAGGGGAACTTAACGGGCAGCGTAACCGGTTCGCGTTTACGCCCGTCATACGACAACTGCCACTCGGTGGTTTTGTCGTTATAAATGGCATCCTGGGCAAACTTCGACAGCCGCACTTCAATGTAGCGCGGAGCCGCGGCCCCATCGCCCGTGCGAACATCACCCCAACTCCCCTGCGTATCGAACAGGAGTTCTTTCTGACCAATATTTACTAAAGCTTCGCCGATGGACGCATCGCCATGCGGGTGAAACTGCATGGTTTGCCCAATCACGTTGGCTACCTTGTTGAAGCGGCCATCGTCCATTTCTTTCAGCGCGTGCAAAATCCGGCGCTGAACGGGTTTCAGCCCATCTTCAACGGCGGGAACGGCCCGTTCAAGAATAACGTAGGATGCGTAATCGAGGAAGTAGTTTTCGTACAGCCCTGACACGACCGTCTGGTCGTGCAGCACATCATGAGTAGTGTCAATCGGTTGTTCATTGCTCTCAGAGACGTCGGTCAGGTCCATACCGTCGGCAGATGACTCTGCTTCGGGCTGCTGGTTATCGTCGTCCATGAAGGGTTCATTTTCTTCGTTCATCATTGATTTGCGCTCAGAACTTTTCCAGTGGATGGGTAACAGGGCCGACCGTTTGGTGGCGCATTCGGCTCCTTAAATATACAAAAAAAAGTTGAGAAAATGGCTTAAAAAGGCTAAAAAGGGCAATCTCACAAAATAAGTAATGTATTTTTCAATACCCTCTCCCCAAATCGACCGCATTGACTAACACCTCCCCCGCCCGAAAGCGGTCCAGGTTCCGCAGAAACCGGGCGACCTTGCCAGCATCCTCATCAGGCTGGCCACCGCCGGTATGTTGTGTGAGCAAAACGTTCGGCAAGTTCCAGAGTGGACTGCCGGCCGGAAGGGGTTCGGTAGCGGTCACGTCGAGTACCGCCCCGCCCAGTTGCCCCGACTGCAAGGCCCGAATCAGGGCCGGTTCGTCGGTTGTGCTGCCCCGGCCAACATTGGCGTAGAGACTGCCGGGTTTCATAGCCGCGATGACCTCCGCCGACACAAAGCCCGTTGCCGTGCCGGGCAGGCAGTTGACCAGAATATCCGTTTGAGGCAACACTGCGACGAGTTCATCGACCGAATGCAGGTCGGCCTGCGGGTCGGTGCGGGCGAGCATCCGGGTGGTGCAGTCGAAGCCGGTCAGCATTTGCCGGAGAGCCTGCCCAATGGTGCCCGTACCCAAAATGACGACCCGCTTCTGCCGCAGCGAGTCCATGCGGGTGCGGATGGGTGCTCCTACCCACTCAGAGTGATTTTGCAGCACGGCCAGTTCAGGAATACGCCGGTACAGGGCCAGAATGCCCGCCACCATGGTTTCGGCGCACGGCCAGGCATAGTAATCGCCCATGTTGGCAACGGCTGCATTGACCCCAACAGTTTTGTAGCCGTCGAACCCCGCCGAATCCAACTGCCAGAATTTCAGATTAGGCAACGATTCGGCAAACCAGGCCGACGGCGGATTGCCCAGCACCAGATCGGCCGACTGAAAGGTGGCCTGCTGCTCAGGGCTGGGCAGGTCGTGCCGAAAGACGACCGTAATGTCGGCGGGGAGTTGACGCCGAAGTTCGGCTTTGTGGGTGTCCTTAAGATTGGGATTGACAAAAAGCAGCATACTATTGTTACGCAAAATCAACTAATTTGGTTGCGTTTCGGGATTGTTCCTATCCTAATCGCCGGGTTAATTGATTTGTATTAAATAACCGCCGAATCGAACCCGTATTAGCCCACTGCTTTAGCTGTGGGTTTAGAAAAAATTGCCCCATGTCCCCTAACCGTTTCAACGGTTTATCGGGAGTTGAAACCGTTGAAACGCCGGGCCGCCGGAGCGGTTGGCCTCATTCGGTTTCTTTCGGCTCAACCCAGAGCTAAAGCAATGGGCTGGCAGATTGTCTTTTCGTCGGTTTATTAGTTCAACTCAATTAACCCAGCGATTAGAACATATCACTTTACCCCTTTCAACTGTCCCATCAGCCAGTTGGTCATTTTTTCGGTTTGTTCGGGGTAGGTCCAGTGGCCGGTGTCGAGGTAAGAGATGTCCAGCATCTTGGGACCGGGAATAACGTTGTAGGCCGCATACATGGACGTTGGCGGGCAGGTTTCGTCGTTGAAACCCCAGGAATAATAGCCTGGCACGTTCACCATCCGGGCAAAATTCACGACATCGTAATAACCCGTTGTTTTAATTCGGTCGGGTTTATTGTTGAACGCCAGCTCGTTGCCCGCAAACAGGTGCGGCCAGCCACCTGCCCGGCCGTTGAGGTAACCCGTTACGTCGGCCAGCGCCGGATAGTACGCCCCCAGCCATTTGATGCGGGAATCCAAACCGGCGGTAATAATGGATAAAGCGCCACCCTGACTCCCGCCCGTGACGGCCAGATTCTGCCCATCGTACTGTGGCATACTCGCCAGGAAATCGACGGCCCGAACGCAGCCCAAATACACTCGTTTGTAGTAATAGCGGTCGCGGTCGTCGAGGTTCTGAGCCTGATAGCCATTGAGCGGACCCCGGCTGAGGTCGACATACACGCTGGGATCCATGATGACGGGCACACCGTGAATACCCACTTCGAGCGTAATAAAGCCCTTATCAGCGTCGGCAACCATGCCATAATAGGGACGAACTCCGGCCCCCGGTACACGAAGAATGGCCGGGTATTTTCCTTCTTTTTTGGGTACGCATAAAATACCGTAGAAGCGGGAGTTGTTGATGTTTTGCAGGTTCAGGTGATAGACGTTGGTCAATTCGGTGCAGCGTTCGGGCAGTAAGGTCAGGCGGGCGTCGACGGGAATTTTTGCCAGGTCAGCTTTGGCATTGTCCCAGAATGCGTTGAAATCTGTTGGGTTGGCAACGGTTGGTTTGATGGTCAGCGGCTCGAACCCCGCCGTTGTCAGGCCCCGGTAGTCTTTGCCGTCGACCTCGGCGGTGGCAATGCAGCGCAGAAACCCCGCCGTTTTCATCGTACCGGCCTCTAAAGCCAGGGTTCCATCCTTGAGCGTAACGGCTTCTTTTTTCGTCGGCTCCATCTTCTCCGGCCCAATTTCATAGCGGAGTTTGGCGCCACGCAGCAACACGTTGTTTCTATAAACCGACACCATAAATTTAACCGGTTCGCCGGTCTTGTATAACCAGTCGGCGTGGTCGGGGGTGACGATGACTTTAACGGCCTTCTCAGCGGGCTGAGCGACAAGATTATTGAGACTAAAGAGGTAACAAAGCAGGAGCAGTCGTTTCATAAACCGGAAGTTAGTTTAGGCATAAAGATGAAACAAACCGGAACTTACCCGCATTCGACACCCTTACCGCTCATCTTTCTCCCAATTGAAAAGCGGGTGTTCAGCGGGCGTTTGGGCCTGTTTCATCAGCGTGAGCAGTGTGTTCAGTTTCTCTGGGTTGGTCTGGGCCAGGTTCGTTGCTTCGCCAATGTCGCTCTGCAAATTGTATAGCTCCAGCCGTTCGGGCTGGCTCTGCTTTTTCAGCCGGATTAGTTTCCAGTCGCCCTGCAAAACAGCCTGCCGAAGTTCGCCCTCATCGAACTGCCAGAACAGGTAACGGTCTTTTAACAAAGCCGGAGACGCCGGACGGCCCAGCAACCGACCCATGTCAACCCCGTCGATACGAGTGGGTGGCCCGGTGCCGGTTAGGGCGCAGAACGTAGGGCTAATGTCCCAGTTGGCCCAGATGTCATCACTGACTTTAGCTGCCGGCACGCGGCCCGGTGCCCAGGCAATCATCGGTACGCGAATGCCCCCCTCATACAAATCCCGCTTGATACCCCGCAACGGGCCATTACTATCGAAGAAATCGGGGTCTGCCCCACCCTCTTTGTGGGGACCATTATCCGATGTAAAGAAAACGTAGGTATTTTGGTCGAACCCATACTCCTTGAGCAGCTCCAATAATTTTCCGACATCCTTGTCCAGACGGGTGAGCATGGCGGCAAAGGTAGCGTGGGGATTTTCCTGCGTCGAATACGTCGTGCCCGGTGGTTTTATATAGACTTTTTCCGGAAACCGACTTTTGCCATCAGCCGTGAAAAACGGTTTCCTGTCGGCATCGGTCGTGGCTAATTCGGCATGAACGAGCGTAACGGGCAGGTACAGAAAAAACGGCTGCCGGTCGGCGTTGCGATTGCGTAGAAAATCCAGTGCCCCGCCCATTATGACATCATGGGTGTACTGGGTCGGTGTTAGCCGAAGCGGAGATAATTGCCCGTTATGCACCTGCCACAGCGAATCGGTATGGTAATGGTGGGCGTGGCGGTGGTGCAGATAGCCCGTGAACTCATCCCAGCCTTTGAGTTGGGGTGCGCCCGAATTGCTTTCCAGTCCCAAACCCCATTTACCAAACATGCCTGTTTTGTAGCCGTTGGCTTTCAGTCGCTGGGCCAGTGTTGTGTCGGATGCCCGCAGGGGTATTTCACCGTTGCCCCGCACGTAGGCGTGACCCATGTGCTTACCTGTCATCAGGGCGCAGCGTGAGGGCGCGCAGACCGTGCTGCCTGCGTAGAATCGGGTGAAGCGCGTACCCTGCCGGGCCATCCGGTCGAGGTTGGGCGTTTTCACGATTTTCTGCCCAAAACAGCCCAGATCGCCATAGCCTAAATCATCCGCCAGGATGTAGATTATGTTGGGACGGCGATTTTGAGCCTGTGTTGCGGGCCTACATAACCAATTGGCCATCAACAGGCTGAAAAGCATTACTTTTCTCCAAAACGAAAGCGCTGTTTTTGGTTGCATAAGCTTGCTGACCAATAGATACAGGAAAAATATAAATCAGTGCCCGTCGAATCAGGCTACCCGCGCCGGCATCCGATAAGCCTGCCGAACGGGCTGCAAATTCACGATGCACCGTACCAGCAATGTTAGGGGGAAGAGTACATCGACACCACCCGGCACTTTTGACAGCACCATGCCCACCAGAATCAACAGGGCCGTAATGCCAAAATACATCGTCCGGCGACGGGCAGTGGTGTTGGCACCGGTTGCCCAGTAGATTAGCGGCAGATGCAGCGGCATCAGGTAGAGCAGGGTTGGATTCCAGGCCGTAACACCATGATCCGTGGCCACCCAGAGCAGCAACAGAAACCACCCCAGAAAGCCCGACACGCCGAACAGAAGCCGGTCGAGCCAACGGTCAACCTTGCCCGGAACCATGTACCGCCGAACGGTGAATACAGCCACCAGAATACCCAGCAGGGTAAAAACAACGTGCGGGTCGAAAAGCAGAGATACCTGCTGGCGAAACCTCTGGGGGGCGTCGAAGGGCGTTAGGTTTTGAGCCACCAGCGGCACCACCTCGCCCGAAGGCCGGCGAAGGGTTGCGCGGGCCATCTGGTCGTAAACCTGATTGGGTATATACATCGCCTGCCAGCCCGTGGTTTCAACATCGGCGGGTGTGCCGAGGGCTAAATTCATGCCCAACTGCGCCCACCGCTGCCCACCAAGGTAATCGTTCATCCAGTCGCGGTACGACTTGCCGGTCATTTTGGTCCGGCTTGGCACCGTGAGGCTGTCGCCACAAACGTCGGCAAGTTTATCGCGGGGACGGGTGGCGCAGTTGTCGTAGTAAAATTTATACTGATACGTCCGGTTTTGGGGCAGGTAGTTTTCGTTCAGTACATCGAATAACCGCTGCCGTTGTGCGGGCGTCAGGTTGAGTACCTGCTCACGAATCGTCCGGTTTTCGATTTGTGCTCCGTACTGCATCGAGTACAGGTTGGTGATCGAAAGCGTGTAGGGCAGCGTGCCGCGCAGAAACTTAACGTAAAAATTATCGGTCGAAAAATCGAACGTTCCCCAGCCGTAAATGCGCTCCTGACTCACAATTGGATCAAACACCCGAATGGCCGTATGCCCAAAGCTGGAATACAACTCCGCGCCCGGCGAAACGGTCAGCAAACTTACCTGAGCGGCTGGCGAGAGTTTTTGAGCGAAGGATGAAGGATGAAGGATGAAGGATGAATAAACAAGGAGTGCCGTTACAAGCCAGTTTCTGCTTTTTGCCCAACGCTCCCTGCTATGCGCCCCGCGCCCCGTGCGCCCTGCGCCCTGGCAACTATTCATCTTCATCTTCATCTTCATTTTCATCGCCATCAACCTCATTACTATACACTCGTTTGGCCTTCCCTCGAATCGGCTCTTTTCCCTGAACGCAAATAACCAGTTCACCTTTTATTGTTTTTTGAGCAAAATACGCAATTAGTTCGGACAATGGCCCTCGTTGATTTTCTTCAAATAGTTTGGTCAACTCGCGCGACACACTGGCGGGACGATCTGCGCCAAATACATCGGCGAATTGCTGGAGGGTTTTCAGCAGGCGGTGGGGCGATTCATAAAAAACCATTGTTCGCTCCTCCCCGGCCAGTTCACCAAGCCGGGTTTGCCGACCTTTTTTATGCGGCAAAAACCCCTCAAACGTGAAGCGGTCGTTGGGCAACCCCGAATTGACCAGGGCTGGAACAAAAGCCGTCGGGCCGGGCAGACACTCCACCGGAATGTCGTTTTTGATGCACTCGCGCACCAGCAGAAAACCGGGGTCTGAGATTCCCGGCGTGCCTGCATCCGACACCAGCGCGAGGGTTTTGCCTTCTTTCAACTGGCTCACCAACCGCTGAACGGTCTGATGTTCGTTGAAAATATGGTAGCTATAAAGGGGTTTGCTGATGTTGTGGTGCCGCAACAAAACGCCCGATGTGCGGGTATCTTCGGCCAGAATCGCATCGACGGCTTGCAGGATTTTTATGGCCCGCAGCGTAATGTCGTCAAGGTTACCGATGGGCGTCGGCACGAGGTATAGTTTCATAATGTAAAATGAATAGTGGATACTGAATAATGCAAAAGCCATTCCTATTTACGGCATATTATCCATTATTCAGTATCCACTATTCATTAATTAGTTTGTCAATCGCCCTGGCTAATTTGTGGTCTTTTGCGGTGACGGTGTTGCCTGCGTCGTGCGTGGAGAGCTTGATAGTCACCTGGTTATACACGTTCGACCACCAGGGATGATGGTCCATTTTTTCGGCGATAAGCGCCACGCGGGTCATAAACGCAAAGGCTTCGCTGAAATCGGCGAAGGTGAACTCGCGGGTGAGTTGATTGTTGGTTTCTGTCCACATAAAAAAATCGTCAGCGGTTAGTCAATAGTCGACAGTAAAGGTACAACCCGCTGTTCGCTATTAACTAAGCACTGACGACTAAAATGCAGAGAGGAAGAGATTTGAGTACTCTGCAAATGTAACGTTTAATGCCGTGTTCTCACTGGTTGAGAACGGGGTGCCACCACCTTTTGCTCTGACATACTCGTATTTTTAGACAGCGCGGGTAAAACCTGACCTAATACCAGGCTCTTACTGAATCCGATTGGACTCACTGCAAAATCCTGTTGGACCAACCGCGCCAGGTGGCCGCATCGGTTCGGCCCGACCATGATGGGGTCATTGTATCATTGTGGACCCACGCGCTCACGAATCGCCAGCAATGGGAATACTTTGAGGTCGGGGTAAGCTCGGACGCCGACGTGTTCGCCTTCCTGTTGAATCAGACTGGGAAGGAGTTTAATTACAGGGGAGGTCGGGTTGCCCTATAGTGCGAAAAGCACTAACGGATCACACCTCCTTAACCGGAGTGCTGAGGGAGCAGAATAAAGCCCTCAACCAACAGGTCCGGGAGGACCAAAAAAACAATTGCCAGGCAGAAGCGGCAAATCGTCTGGTTAAAAATTAAGCAGTGGGACATTCTGGCTGGAGCCGTTTATTTAATGGTCATCCAGGTAAAATAACGTGAACGCATTTTTAGAAGATTCTTTGGCGGTCGCTCGCAAAATAGGTGGTGCAGCCGGTTAATTTTAGCCAGAACCGATGATGGCTGGCGTTCTTAAGAGGGATTTTGCGGCACTCACACAACCAATTATTCTGTTTTGGGCAACATTGATACTTTGATAAAATCATCCATACCTGACGAATTGATAGATTAGTGAACTATGGATGATTTTATTAAAGTCAAGACACTTGCTGCATTGTATAAGCCAAAGTGCGTTTAGTCGAAATTATAGTCAACCTTTATACACACGCTTTAATCTCGTATTCTACTGCCAGGAAATGCGTTAATTTACCTTGCTTATTAGGCAAAGGCTCAATTTTTAAATAGCATAAATAGAGTTCCCCATTACGCCGGTAATTAACTAACTCGGTCTCTACCTCTTGGCGTCTTTGCAACTGCCCCCGGATGAACTGTCTTGTGAGCGCATCGGTACCCGGTCCCTGGAGAAAATGAGGAGTTTTACCCACTACATCCATTGGCCTGTAACCCGTCATCGTCCAAAAGCAACGACTTACCCATAGAATTGTTTGCAGCAGGTTAGTTATCATTAAGGTGTGGCCACTTTCTAATGAACGGTGATAAGATTGACGCTGCCGACCACTAAGGGCCCAGGCAAATAATTCATTGAGTTGATCAAAAAACCGTACTTCATCGGGTTGAGCTTGTAGTTGCTGATGTATGAGTTGCCTGAAGAAGGTAGGCGTAATACCAGTGACTTTCCTGAACTGGTTAGATACGTGCGCTACGCTGCTATAATTCAGCTTATCGGCGATTTGAGTAAGGCTTAGTTCACCAGACAGCAGTAACTCGCTCACTCGTTCAACTCGTTGGACAATAAGGTACTGTTCAATCGTGATACCTATAGTAGCTGAAAAAAGGTTAGCCAGGTAAGTGTAATCGTAATTGAGCTGCTCACTGATATAAGCCGACTTTTTTTTAGGCCATACATCCCCATCCTGCGCCATATGTAAGAGGAGGTGTCTTAATTTTTCAATTAACAGGGCTTTATGGTCGTACATGGGTGTAGCAAGTCTTGAAACGGATAGCAGTTTTTCTGCTACCAAACGCCTGTTAATACGGGCAATTTACTTTGCCTGCTGATTAACCCAGACAACCCCGGCGTTACCTCTTTAGTCGGCTAAGTCAGGATACTTTCGGAGTGACTCTTTGCCAACTTTAAACAACTCCTACAGCACCAACCCAACAAGTAAAACCGGAAATCAGACAATTATATTACCGATTTACAGTAAATGTGTGAATTATGTAACATTTTTGTTATAAAATTCAATCAATTTCGTGGAATGAACAACTCATGTTACCAAATGAAAATTTTTTACTCATTCAACTCCCGAAAAATGAAACAAAGACTACTTCTTTATCTCGCATCCGTTATGCTATTAACCTGCCCGACGGTAGGTTTCGGGCAGATTCCGAACTTAGGGACTGCTTCCAGTTTTGCGCTCTTTACCGCAAACGGAGCCCTCACCAACAGTGGGGCATCAACAATAACAGGCGACATTGGCACGAATGTAGGGGCCATCTCTGGGTTTGGCACAGCAACGGTAACTGGAAACACTCGTGCTGCCGGTAGCTCCCAATCCATGCAGGCGGCTGCCGATGTCGTGTCGGCCTACAATTCGTTGACCGCCCTTCCGTGTAGCAGTACAATTGCCGCTGAATTGGGTGGGCAAACATTGACCCAGGGCGTTTCCTGCCAGAATACGGCTACGGCGACTTCCCTAAATGGCACCTTGACGTTAAGCGGGCCAGGCATATTTGTTATCAAGCTAAACAGCGCCTTAACGACTGCTACCAATTCTAAGATTGTGCTGACCAATGGTGCCACGGCGAACAATGTATTTTTCCAAATAAATGGAGCGGCTACTTTAGGAACGGGTTCTACGTTCCAGGGTACTATACTGGCTAAAGACGCTATCGTCTTAAATACCCAGGCCGCTCTGCAGGGTAGGGCCTTGTCCACGGCTGGAGCCATTACCCTCAATAACAATGTGGTTACTAACGTAGCCACACCAATGCCCGTATCGCTGGTATCCTTCACCGCTAAAGCCCAGGCAAATCATACTGTCGATTTAGCCTGGATTACCTCATTGGAAACCAATAACAAGGGCTTTCTCGTTGAGCGGAGTAAAGATCTGAAAGCATTTGAGAAAGTGGGAGAAGTAAACGAACTGGCCTCAGAAAGCAATGCGTTGAAGCACTACAAGTTAACCGATATAGCCCCTTACTTAGGCACCAGTTACTATCGGCTAACTCAAACTGATTTGAGTGGCAAGGCAACGGCCTTTCCAGCCATATCGGTGGTATTGCGGGATGAGGCCTATGGCGTATTTCCCAATCCGGTGGTGAATGATGGGCGGTTTGCCCTTCGGTTGGATGAGCCAGAAACTGCAACGGTCAACTTCTACAGTGCAGGGGGCTCTACACTGCCCTTGCAGAAAGCGGGGATTGGATCGGGGAATTTACTGCTAAAAACGCAGGGGAACCTATCGGCGGGTGTCTACATCGTGACCGTCGAAGAGCGGGGCCAAACCCGTCAGCATCGCATCGTGGTCAAGTAAGAGACGATGTATAGCCATCTATTCTTTTTCGCGAATGCACAATCTGACCGGGTAGAGCGTAGTCATTTGGGCAACCCTCCCTCAGCCTCAAGGCGTGGACTGTTTAGTTCACCCAAACTACTTTCACAACTTTAGCTATCATTCGGCAATGAATAAGAACACGAAATTTTCCATAGTGCCTCAGCCCAAGCGGGCCTATAAAACGCCAAAACTCAAGGAGTTGGGCAGTGTGCAAAAACTAACCCTAAAAGGCGGTTCCAATATGGACAGCTTTGGCGGCACCTTCGGTTGATAAAGGGGTTAGCAAAGAAAAAGTTTGGCCTGGGGTATCATTGGTTGATATCCCAGGCTTTTTTGTCTTCCAGCCGCCCTCTGGTAAATTCAGGGTTGGAGTCTTCCGTGAATCCCTGCTTGGCTTAGAACTCTCAGGATAGGGTATTATAGGGTAGTGAGTCCAAAAGGCGGCAGATGAATGGACGTATGGTGTCAGGTTATCACTCCAATTTGTTAGGTGTACTCATCCGAATGGTCCACGATCAGCAACTGGCGGAGGATTTACTACAGGATAGCTTTCTAAAAATCTGGCGCAATATCCATCAATATGACCCGGCTAAGGGACGCTTGTTTACCTGGATGTATCGAATCGTTCGTCATGTGGCTCTCGATTATTTGCAGACCGTTCGACAGGCCAATCAACGCATTGACGAGGTTCCCCTTGAACTGATGGGCGTTGTTATGCCCTCTTATCTCATGCCTGACCTCGCTTATTGGGTGAGGTCCAATTTGTCTCATACTCAGGGTAAGCTGATTGATTTAGTGTATTTTCAGGGCTATACCCATCAGGAAATTGCCAAAGATTTTGGCTTGCCGCTGGGCACGGTTAAAACCCGCGTTCGACGGGGATTGCACCACTTAAGAACGTGTATGACTCGATCCATTTTATGCCCATAGCGCCTGGTTCAATTCATTGGTATTGCATCAACCATACATACAATGGACAGTAAGCCAATAAAGTTGCCTGGGCTAAAATGACCCTACCTATTACCGATGTACGCTATCTGGCTGGTTATGGTAACTACACATGGGTTTACCTGGCGGATAGTCGCCGTGGCTTATCGTACCAGTGTCTTTCCCGTTTTACTTTATTATTGCCCGACTTCATTCGGATTCATAAGCCGTATTTAATCAACCCGGCCCATATTCTTTCTTTTCAGCGGACTGGCCCTTACTCAGCCGTAATAACGATGCAGGATAGAGCTGCATTCCCTGTTTCCAGGCGACGCATCGGGAAGGTAAATGAAGTTATCCAGCTAATTCGCCAGAATGGTTGACTTATTCTCGTCCATCCTAACCCTACCCTGAACCAACCTGGATAGTCGTTCCACACTTCATATTTTGGGGTTTAACAGCCGTCCAAACTTTAGCGTTGGGGCATTTTCATTATCAATCAGGCTTCTACCGTTGGGCGGGGCAACCCGCTTAGGGTACTGATTTGCATTATTCGGCAAACTTCCAATTGAGGTACCCCCAATTACTGGACCGCTCAGGGATTTAGGATCGGACGTTCATTTGTTCTTTTTTCACTGCCCTTTCCGACCTCATTGGGCGTCAATCCGCCCAGCGAACTATGAGGCCGAAACGAGCGGCCCACCGCAGTGGTTATATTCTCCTCGCCAATGCTCAATTTTCTCCTTGGCATCTTCGAGCGATAAGAACCAATGGGCATTCAGGCATTCATCTCGAAAACTCCCGTTGAATGACTCAATAAACGGCGGTCCGCCGATGCGGTTATCAGTGGGTTTACCAGGGCGAGAAAAGTCCAATGTTACCCCGTTATCATACGCCCACAAATCCAATGCCTTCGAAATAAATTCGCTTCCATCATCCACTTGAATGCGTTGAGGAATAGCCAAATCTACGATTTATAAATGATTCATCACCCTCACCACATCTTCCCCTTTTAACGACTGGCCGACGTGAATAGCCAGACACTGGCGGCTAAAGTTATCGACCGCTCGGGCGGCCCCGTACAGTTAAAGCCCTGATTTTACGGCCATCGAAGAGCTGATCAGCCACGAAGTCCATGCCGCTGCGGTGGACCGCTCCAACACTGGTTGATATTAGAGAGCTCAGGCCGACCTAGTCGATGAGCCGCTGATCGCTTGCGCCGAGGCCGCTTGCACGCAGATTAAGCCCTTCTAAGCGATATAAACGGTGTATTCGTTTATGATTATCACGCCACCCCTCCCGCCTAAGCAAGGTAAAATGCGTTGACAACCATATCGCACGCGGGTCTCAGCAATCTCTCGAATCCGTTTTCTAATGACAGAGTCGTCGCGCGAATGGGCCTTATAGAACCAGGTTGATCGTCGTAACAGTACAACTTCGCAGGCTCGTCGGTTGGAGATTCGGTAGTCGTTCATTAAGCTTTGGGCCAGCCTTCTTTTCTGATCTGGCCTTAAAGCTTTTTTTTGATCACCTCCTGGAGCATCTGTTTGCCCAGGCTTAAATCGGCGACCAACTGCTTTAGTTGCTGGTTTTCTTCCGCTCCGGCGGCCTGGCTCCAACTGACGCAGTCGTCGAAGTTCGGGAACGCCCAGGCTACCATACTTTTTCTTCCAATTTTAGAAAGTGGCTTCACTTATGCCCATCTTGCGGCAAACCTCGGCAACGACGGTTCCGGTGTCGGCTTGTCGAAGCGCAAAGACGATTTGCGCTTCGGTGAATTTTATCTTTTTCATAAGCGATTATTGGTTGTTTAAATTACCGAAAAATCGCCCGAACTCTCTACTTTAGATCGGTCCAGTTTACTGGGGAGAGGTCACGTCGTTTGAATGCAGGTTGCCGTCGCTATAGCACTGAGCGTGCTGATTTTGTAATTCTCTTGCTGAATAACCGGAACGGGTCGGTTTGCTTACTGCCAACATTTTCGCTGAAAAATCCACTGTAGGCTTCCCACCCGTTTTGTGCCAGGATTTCCCCCGGCGACCCATTCCCTGACTAACTAATATAGGGGCGTGTACCCAGGCGTTCGCCACTAGTGCCGGTTCTGGGTATAGAACCCGTTGGTTTCGTCGGCAATCGCCTTTTTGATGGCTGGTTCGTCGGGCAAATTTTGCGCTTGCAAGGCTGATAGACAGCTAATTAAAAGAAGGAGAGTGGTAAACGATGTCTTCGTTTGGTGAACTGAGTTTCTAAAAGGGCATAAAAAAAGCCCGAAACGGGGAAGTTTCGGGCACCAGGCATTAATCGTTGCTACTTTGCAGAGAGGAAGAGATTCTCACCTATACACAAGTACAGTAAACTACACTCCGTAAAACACCTGATTTACAGCATATTGAATTATGGTACATTTAAATAAAATAATATAGAATAACACAGAGTAAAGAAAAAAATGTGTGTAAATTTGTGTGTAACTCTAATGTACACACAAGTGGAGACTGGAATATTCGAACTCAAACGAAGCGTCTCTTTCTTTCTCGAGAAACGAAAAGATCCGTCGGGCGCGCTCATCATCAATAATGTGCCTATTCGTATAGCCATCTCCTACGGCGGCAAACGACTAATGTTGAATGCGGGTTACCGAATCGATGCATCCAAGTGGCATGAGGAAAAACAGCGGGCAAAGAATAACACTACGCAAAAAGGCGGGTTGGCCAATGAGATTAATGGTAAGTTGAATACGCTGGAAAACGGTATCAATGAGTTCTTTAAAGCCTGTGAGGTAAAGAAGGTAAATCCTACCCTATTCGAAGTCAAAGCGGTCTTTGATCGATTGTCTAAAAATAAGCAGGAGAAGAAAGAAACATTCTTTACTGCCTTTGACCGATTTACCCAAACCTGCGGTCGGGAGAATGACTGGCAGGAGGATACGTATGAGAAATTTAGCGTAACACGGCGGCACCTGGAGAGTTTTGACAAAAACCTGTCGTTTGAAAATCTCAATGCTGACCGTATGATTGATTATTTAAATTACCTGCGGAGTAAGCGGGACCTGCGGAATACAACCATTGTTAAGAATTTCAGCTTTGTTAAGTGGTTTCTACGCTGGGCGGCTAAAAACCAATACCCTGTCAATCAGGGAGCTCTGGATTTTAATCCCAAACTGAAAGGGACTGACGGTAAGATTAAGAAAGTCATTTTCCTCAGCCTTGACGAATTGACTCACCTCTACCGATTTGAGATTCCTGCCTCTAAAGAATACCTGACTAGGGTGCGGGACGTGTTTGTCTTCTGCTGCTTTAGCGGGCTTCGCTATTCGGATGTGTTTAGCCTGAAAAAGTCGGACGATAGAGGTTCGTACTTTGAATTCGTCACCCAGAAGACCAGCGAGTCGCTAAAGGTCGAGACCAATAAGTATAGCCGGGCCATTCTGGATAAATACAAAGAGATGCCGTTTAAAGGTGATAAAGCCTTACCCGTCATTTCCAACCAAAAAATGAATGACTATATAAAGGAGTTAGGCGAGCTGGCCGGACTTGATACCCCTGAAACCCTGGTGTATTATAAAGGGAACCGACGCGTTGAGGAGACCTACCCCAAGTATGCCCTGCTGAGTACCCACTGTGCCCGAAAAACCTTCGTGACCAATCTTATCTATCTTGGCGTTAGTGACCATGTAATCCGGCAATGGACGGGCCACAGGGACCACAAAAGCTTTGACGTGTACCACAAGATTGTGGATGACATCAAAGCTCGTGAAATGGCAAAATTTGATGATGTGTAGTTTGTCTCCAATACTCACCTTTAACTAGTATCATTCAATGCAAAACGAACAGGTATTTTTACAGGATTTTTTGCTACAAACCCAAAAGAAGCAGCAACAGGAAGTACAGCGCAATCAACAAAACTATAATAACTGTGTGCAAATGCTACGTAAATACGACCAGGAATTAATGGGTGAATCCCAGCCTAACCTGTTTCGACTAAGGCAAATGAAAAGAAATGTACAGCGTTTTGCGAAAGTTTTTAAAACCGAATTGAAGGACCTGAATGATAAAGATATCCCTCCTACTGTATATCACGCAATTGAGCTACCATCTGCTTATGGACAAATGAGCTATAGTCAATTTTATGACTGGAAAAAAGAACTCATTGACAAAGCCTTAAGCAGATTCAGTGATTCAATGGAAATAATTGATAGCCAGATAGAACACATATCAAATAGGCCCGATCTGGACATGTCAACACTGGGATCAATTGCCGATTTTCTTACCGATGAGGGATGTAAGCTCATACCATTTATTAAGGATAAGTACACCGACACAAAACCAGCTAAAGGCTTAACAGCACTGATAATAGCCTTAGAAAACCTAAAATTGTTCAAAGTTAATGTAATTGAAAGAGGGGTTAAAGTGAAATTTCACCGGGTACTTTCTGAACTTCTAGGCAAAATTGGAGGATTAAGCACCTACGAAAAATCTCTCCCAAAATATAACATGGGACCCGACAAGAAGAAGTCAGATGAAATCAAGCGTACAATTGATAAACTAGTGAACGAGCTTGGAAAGCAATAATTAGTTTTTCAGTTTTTCACGTGAATTCACATGAAAAACTGAAACTCATAAACATTCACATTTGCCATTGTTACAACAAACGAAGGCAAAATGAGCTATCCAAATAATCCTTTTACTTCAATAGAAGAGCGCCTTGAGCGGATCGAATTTCTTTTACTTGGCAAGCTAACAGGGGGCACTTTAGCTTCAAGTGTCAATAATTGCGCTAAGCAACACATCTACGGTATTGATGGTCTGGCCAGGCTTCTTAATTGCAGCAAGCCAACAGCACAGCGCATTAAAGACTCTGGAAAAATCCCCTTTACTCAGGTCGGGCGGAAGATTGTTTTTGACCAAGATCAGGTTTTGTCTGCTCTTGGAAAAGGGGGTGTAGCCGCATGAGTCAGCTCCCCGCCTTCCGCCAACTTCAGAACTTTATCGGAGAACAGACCGCCCGCAAGCCCAAAAAGAAAGGACCGAAAACGGAATCAGCTAATGCACTCACCCGGCGCATTGTTGAGCATATCCGCAAGCAGGGCCACTTTGCTACCCGCTTATCATCGACCGGCACGTTCAGAGCTGATCTTAAAAAGTTTGTACCATCCCAGCAACGGACAGGCCTGCCAGACATTATGGCCGTCGTGGAGAGCCGCGCCTGCTTTGTTGAGGTCAAAGTTGGGCGCGATACCCTCAGCCAGGACCAGAAGAAAGCCATTGCCGAACTTCAAAAGGCAGGCGCCTGCGTGTTCGTCGCCCGTGATTTCGACTCCTTCACGGCATGGTTTACCGCCGAGTTCCTTACCGCTACGGCGGACCGCCCTCCATTTGCCTAATCCACCCCAAAAAAACAGCCGCACAACGGGGGCAACCGAAGGCGGCTAAAACACTGATTGTATGAACGCTACGCAGGACAAAAATACAAATTTTGCCACTCAGATGCAATCTGAATTGGCCAGCGCAGCCCGCACCTTGAGACACAACGCCTTTGTGTGTCGACTCCACCAGGAGGTCATGAGTGATTTGCTGGAGCAGGTTGAAAAAATAGACTACCGCCAACTGGCCGAGCTCGATCCCGACGATGAGGACGCCAAACTAAAGAAAGAGCACTACCTGGTGATCACCGTTGAACAAATCCTGGAACTGGCCAAACTCAACAAATGGGGCATTTGTCGGCGGGATGCGTTTTTCTACACCTTCAACGGGGCCTTCTGGAAGGTCATTGAAAAAGATGAACTGAAAGCCTTCCTGCGTAAAGCCGCCGAACGCATGGGCGTCGAGAAGTTCAAAGCCCGCTACGTGGAGTTCTCCAAAGACCTCTTCGAACAGTTCAACGAAACGGCTTACCTGCCCGCTCCCCAGACAAACCGGGACATTGTCCGGATCAACCTGACCAATGGCACCTTCGAGATTAGTACCCAATGTCAGACACTTCGCGCTCCTGACGCGACTGATTTTCTCACCCATCAATTGCCCTTTGCCTATGACCCTAACGCCAAGGCTCCGCTGTTTAACGCCTTTCTGGACCGAGTGTTGCCTGACGCAGATTGCCAGCGGGTACTGGCTGAATTCATGGGCTATGTGTTCGTCTCACCGGCCAGGCTGAAGCTGGAAAAGGCACTGCTGCTTTACGGTTCGGGCGCTAATGGTAAATCGGTCATCTTTGAGATACTAACGGCCCTGTTAGGGCCGGACAATGTAGGTCACTGCTCGTTGCAGTCGCTCACCGATGAGAAGGGCTATCACCGGGCTCAACTGGCCAACAAACTGGTCAATTATGCCTCCGAGATCAGCGGCAAGTTAGAGTCCAATATTTTCAAGCAGTTAGCCTCGGGCGAACCCATCGAAGCCCGGCTGCCCTACGGCCAGCCCTTTATTCTCAAGGACTACGCCAAGCTGATTTTCAACTGCAATGAACTGCCCACCGACGTGGAGCACACTAATGCGTATTTCCGCCGGTTTCTGATTGTGCCCTTCAGCGTGAGTATTCCTGAACACGAGCAGGATAAACAACTCTCGGCCAAAATCATTGCTTCGGAACTTTCGGGCGTCTTTAACTGGATTCTCTCGGGGCTTCGCCGACTCCTGGAGCAGGGCCGCTTTACCGATGCCGATGCGGTCCGGCATCAACTCGACCTCTACAAACGCCAGTCCGACAGTGTACGGCTCTTTCTGGATGAGAACGAATACCAGGCGGATACGGAACGCTACACGCTGCTAAAAGACCTCTACCGGGACTATAAAGGCTTTTGTAGTGAGGACGGCTATAAGCCGGTTAATAACCGCAATTTTCAGAAGCGATTGAATGCCAATGGGGTGCTGACCGAGCGAAAAACAGCTGGATATGTCGCCTTCACCCGCAAATCCGACACACCATACTAAAAAATAAAAGATGTTTTAGAGCCTGCATTTTCTACATATCCTACATAAAGCGTCCACTCCGGTATTTCAGTCTATGTAGGCAGTGTAGGAAATGCAGGCAAAAACAAATACTTATTTTTTTATCCTCATGGCCAACACGCACCTTACTTTCTATCAGCCCTGCTGCTGCGGCAACTGCGAGGCTCCTCGTCAGCTAATTATTGTCTTGACTGGCACACTAGAACTCTCGCCTTACGTCGAAGTAAATGGACAGTCCTTCACGCTCTCAGCTAGCTATACGCATTCCGACGGTGATGTTGATAACGTGTATTATCCCCTCTTCTCAACCCATGCCGACCGCCACTAAGCCCTACCGCTACCAACTGCCTAAAAAGGCCATCAAAAGTGACTGCCCCGAGTGCGGGCACCGTAAAGCCCTGAGTCGCTACGTGGACACCCAGACGGGCGAAGCCTTGCCCGATACCTACGGTCGCTGTGACCGGGAAAGTAATTGCGGCTATCACCATAGCCCCTACCACAAAGGAGCGTCGGGCTTAAGCTACGCCCAAGAAATGAATCCCCGTAACCAGATGACTCCGATCCCGAAAGCCTGGTTTCGTATGGCCGGGAAGTGGAAACGCAACGGCGCTGCCCGCCAAAGTGTCGTAGAGGGTTTTCAGGATGCGCTCATCGGGGCTACCCCCGAACAGGCTGAACGAATAGCTGCCTTTATTTATGACAAACCGTCAAATCCGACAAAAGTGGTTGATACCCCTAAGCCAGTTTATTCTATCCCTGATGAGGTCTTTACCGCTTCGCTGGGGCGCTATGAACACAATCAATTTGCCCGATTGCTGATGGCCTGCTTTGGAGCCGAAATCGCTACACTCCTTTTGCAACGGTTCTTTATTGGCACTTCCAGCCGCTGGCCCGGCGCGTGCGTATTCTGGTATATTGACGAAAAGGGCCGTAAGCGGGGTGGCCAGATAAAACTCTTTGATGAGTCGTTTCACACGGTCAAGTATAAGGACTCGCTGGGGGAGATCCGCAGTAGAACAACCTGGGTGCATTCCGCCTACGCCCGGCGCTGCGATGAACAAAAGCAGCCCTATCCGGTATGGCTGAGTGAGTACCTGGATGAAAAAAACGAGGTGGAGAAATCCCCCTGTCTGTTTGGTTTGCCCCAACTCCTAACCGCACCCATCGACCAGCCCGTTGCTCTTGTTGAAGCCCCAAAAACGGCGGTTATCTGCACACACTACTTTCCGGATTTTGTCTGGATGGCGGTCGGTGCCCTATCCTATTTGAAGGCTGATCGGGTAGCTGCTTTGAAAGGCCGATCGATCATGCTGTTTCCCGACCTTTCAGCCGACGGCAGCGCCTTTGCCCGCTGGAGCCGAATTGCCGATGAGCTAAACCGACGAGGGTTTACCATTAGCGTTTCGACCCTATTAGAAGAAAATGCTACCCAGGAGCAGCGCGCAAAAGGCTATGATCTGGCTGACTTCCTGTTGGATTCGGATAAACAGCAAGAACCGTACAAACCGATAATTTCAGTCGAACGTATAGAGGTGGAGGTTATCCCCGATCCACACATCTACCCACCCGCTAAAGGCAGTACCATATCGGTACACTCTTACCGGCTGCCTAAACTCATTGAGCAGTACTGGCAGATGTTTACCCGCCCTCCGCTATGGTGGAACAAGATAGCGGCTCATAAAGCCCTACTGCGCTGTTTAGAACCTGAGGAGGAAACCGCGCCGGAGATTGTCACTACGCTGACTGAACACACATCGGGGACAATACTAAAACCCTATGAGTCCCAGCTCGAGCGGTTAGACGTGCCGACAGTAGACACCTACCCCGCAGAATGGGATGAGCCGAGCCCGCCGGATGCAACCCCCACGATTCGACAGCAGACCTTCTTTGAGTGGCAACGCAGCAATCTCTCACCGTTTAGTCAACTGGGCTTAGCCACCCTACAAACCCCAGCCTGCTCATGACCTATCCCCTCACCATACCCCAGCTCTTTGCTAACAGCCAGGTCAATCCCCAGGTAGTGGTGTACTACATCGGGCAACAGGATGGCTACTACAAAGAGGCTATCAAAAATCCCTGCCATCCTAAGTGCCTGGAACTGATTCAGCACGCCGATCGCGTGGACGCTGAACTGCGCTGGTTTCTGGCAGGCAACGGCACGCGTCTGACCCGGATATACCGGGCCATACGGCACTTCATCGGCCTTAATCCAGCCGTTGGCCGGATCTTCACCGCCCTGGTGGTGGAAGACATTCGGAATACCCTGCTGGTCAATGAATGGTACGAACTACTACCCCGCTTCGAGCTGGCCCGCAGCCGTATTCAGCGCCGGTTCAAGCTGTAAACAGACGGGCCATGTGTCCCTCTATTTTCCTCTACTTTAGAGCAACCACTCATGAAATTCGAAAAAGGAAAACCCAAAACCGGTGGCCGCAAACGGGGCCATCCCAACAAAGTGACCACCGATATCAAGTCCCGCATTGCCGCCCTGATTGATGAACAGTTCGAGACCATCCACGCTGACCTCGAAGCGCTCGAGGCCAGAGAGCGGGTCACGGCGTATCTGAAGTTTCTGGAATACGTGCTGCCCAAACAGCGCGAGCAAAAGATTGACCTGGCTACCCGCCTTGACGGGTTATCGGATGCCCAGTTGAATGAACTAATTAATCAAATCTTAAGCAAGCCATGAACAAGGACAACCCAACCTTCATTACTATCAGCCCCGGTGATCCGCGCCACCGGCAGGTGATTGCGGCCGCCATCAAAGCAAACGATATCGAAACGCTTGCCCGCCTGAAGAACAACACCCACAAACCCATCCGCTTTGTTAGCAACGGGTTCATGTATTTGCTGATGGCTAGTAGTTGGGCGACCGATCGTGACGCGGGCTGCGTGGTCATCTACGGCCTTGACGCCCGCAAGTCCATAGCGAAGATCGCCAGCCTGCACCAGCCGGAAGGTGGTCCGGAGCAAGACAGCCATGACATCACCATCCCCCTGGACACCTACGACTTTCTGCAATGAAAAAGCCCGACCACCCCGATACGATTCTCGATGCCCGGACCACCACCCGCCTGCTGGAAGCCCTCCGGGCGGGCGTCATCGACATGGCTTACTTCCCCGGCCTGTATTTCTGTCGTTGCGGGGAGCCCGCTGACTGGTCACTGGTGAGTGAAGAGGAAACCCGCCAGTTCCGCCACATTACGGCTAAAGTAGGGCGCGATGCCAGCGGGCAGGTGAGTTTGAGTCGAAGCCTGAAACTTAGGCTGCTCTATGCCATCCGGGCCGGCCGCATCAACCTGCACGCGGACTTTTCCGAATTGGCCAAAGCCTACCGGGCGGTGGGGCAGGATTGGTCAGCGGTAAGCCCCGATGAAAAAGAGTTTGTACTGGATATTTGCCGCCGGATAAACAAGTAGACCAGTGCAACAAAATTGCAGTCCACTATATAGACAAATGTCCAAAATTCATAGGCTATCTGTCGCATTAAATGAGTAACTTGTAACATACCCATCCACTACGTATGAACGCTAACCAACAATCACCTCAGAAGGCCCTTGAAGCGCGGGTAGCCGGGCTATACTGCGAATTTGTCGATCAGAATCCAAGCCTGAAGAACTACATCGTTACGATGGGCTTCCGGGCGGGCTACCGCTCCGATGAGGAGCTACGCGCCTTCTGTGCGCGAATTGACCAACCCCGCCGTGCACTGGCGCTCTATGCCCGCGCTATGGCGGACGTATTCGCCCAAACCCTTAGCCCCCACTAAGTTATGAGAACTTCTGGACCGCTTGATTTTGAGGCCACACTAACTGATGTGAGCTTTAGGTCGCAGCTCGACGCGATGGAACGTCGCATATTGGGGCTTGTCAATACTGCTGAACGCGGTACGGCCAAAATTGATGACTCATTTAAACGCTTGAGTCAACTGGCTACTGGCTACTTTTCCCTTAGTGTTCTTTCCGAATTTTCCCGGCAGTTAGTACGCACGCGGGGCGAAATGCAGGCATTAGAAATTGCATTTACCACCCTCCTCGGCAGTAAAGCCAAAGCCGATGCCTTCCTAAAAGAAGGTGTTGAGTTTGCCAATAAAACGCCATTTGAATTAGGCGATGTTACAAAGGCGCAAAAAGTAATGCTTGCCTACGGTTTTAGCGTTCAATCCATTTTACCCACCCTGACCAAACTCGGTGACATTGCTGCCGGAACAGGGTCAGATTTGCAAGGTTTAGTTCTCGCCTACGGGCAAATAAAAACGCAGGGCATCGCCCAACAGGACGACATCAATAAATTTATCGAACGTGGTGTCAATCTACTGCCTGAGTTATCGCGAATACTGAAAATTGCCGAATCGGATGTTCGCAAATACGTAGAAGCGGGTAAAGTAGGCTTTAAAGATGTTGAACAAGCTATAACCGACCTGACCAACGGTGCGGGAAAATTGAATTTTGGCGGCTTAATGGCCGAGCAGGCCAAATCACTCAATGGGCTTACCTCGAATCTTTCTGATGCCTGGTCGCGGATGCTTAACCAAATCGGAAAAGATAACGAAGCCATCATAGCCGAAAGCATCAAAGGCGCAATAACACTGGTTGACAACTACGCGCCCGTATTAGATGCACTCAAGGTTATTATTGCTACCTATGGCACCTACAAAGCCGCTACCATTGCCCTTGCTGTGGCTCAATCAGCCAGCGCAGCAGCAGGATTGGCAAATGTACGAGCGTGGTTTCAACTTGCCATCGGCATTCGTTCGGCTGCTGACGCGCAGGCATTATTTAACCTGACAACCAAAGCAAACCCGTATGTACTGGCAGCAACAGCCTTAGTTGCGCTTACGACCGCTTTAGTGGTTTACAAAAAAGAGCTAACGGCAACGCAGGTAGCTGAGCAGGCATTGGAAAAGGCCCGTTCGGATGCCAACAGCGAAGCCACCAAAGAAGTATCAAAAATTGAGTTACTTAAAAATACGATCAACAATGAAAAGATTAGCCGTCAACAGCGAAACAAGGCACTTGAGGAATTAATTGCCCTTTCTCCCGATCACTTAAAGGCACTTACCTTAGAGAACGTTAGAACAGCAGATGGCACGAAGGCAATTAATGAGTACGTAGAAGCCCTTAGTCGAAAAATTGAAAAACAAAAACTTGATGCTGAATTAGCCGAACACCTATCCAAGCGGAGTGATGCCTTTAATAATAAAAATGACCTTAGCTTTTTATCAGAATTAGCTACTGGTGCCGCTTTGTCGGAAGGTGCTTTTAATGGCAATGTAGAAAAAGCGAGAGCCGATAAGAAAAAGCAACTCAATGAGCAAATAGCCAAAAGTGAGCAGGTTATCATTGATAAGATATTAGAAAGAAACAGGGCGCTTGATGAAACAGGCGCCAAAGGCGTAAAAAACGAACAAGTTGTTCAGGCTGCTAAGGGTAAAACCATTGAGCAGATTGAAGAAGAAATAAAGGCTACCAAAAAGCTTATTAATGAAACGAATACCGACGCTCAGAATGCCGCTTTTCGAAAGCAAATTGAGGAGCTTGAACGGCGGAAGCGCCGATTAACGGGCGAACTTACACCCAAAGAAAAACAGGCGCAGCGCGAAGCTGAGAAAACCGGCCCGTTCGGCTCACTGTCTTATTACGAGGCCGTAAGCAGGCATTTTGATGAGCTAATAGCGAAAACACCAAAAACTGACACCGCCAAACTTACCCAATTCAATACCAAAAAGTTAGAAGCTGACAAGCAGGCAGAGGCTATCAGAAAGTCACTCGCTGTAAAATCATTTGACGACGAGCTTACCCAGAAGCGGCAACAGTATGAATTGTATCAAAAATGGGTTACGGCTTATGGACAGGCTGCTGCTGACCAACAGTTTAACGAGTTAAAAAAATCGGGAGGTAGCTATGTAGATTACCTCGACAACCAAATAGCTAAACTCGAAAAGAAAAAGCAGGATTCAGGAAAATTGACGGATGTGGACCTAAAGAGTTTAGGGCAGCTAACGGATGAACGAAATGACCTGACTGGCAAAAAGAACGCGGTTGACCTTTACCGTGAAAGTCTTGAGTTGTTGCGAAATGATACCCAAACAACATCCGAATACATCACCTCCCTACAAAAAAAGCTTTCCGAATTAAACCCCAACGATACCTCACCGACAGGCATTGCCAAACGAATTTTCACGGCGGATGAACTGAACCAAGCGCAGCGGCAACTACAGGCTGAACTAAATCAGTACCTCACCTCGGTTAAAGGTTCTGAAGGGCAACGCCTGGCGATAACCCAGAAGTACGCCAACCTACGCGCGTCTGTTGAGGAAAAATACAAAAATGATCGGGGGGCTGCTTATCAATCGGCTATCAAGGAAATCAATAAAAGCGAGTCGGAAGAATTAAAATCATTCAAGCGGCAAGCGGCTGAAGCATCTGATGCCTTCAAAGAACTCACAAAAGTTATCGAAGAGGAGGGTCGCAAAGCCCTTAAAATTCAGATACAACGCGAGCGGGCTGTACTGAAAGATATTGAAAAAGATAACGGCAAAACCAGTGAGCTTTACCGTGAACAGGCAAAAATAATTAGTGGCTTAGTTGAGAATCTTGACCGCGATTCACTGAACACGTTTAATGCCTTTGCGACTGTGATTGGTCAAGCAGGTGAGGAATTGTCACAGTTGGGTGGTGAGGCGGGCAAGGCGGGTCAATTTCTGGTTGGCCTTACCTCAAAAATGAATTTGCTCACACAAGCTTTTGAGGATTCATTTATTTCCGATACGGAGCGCGTTCAATTGGGCATTCAGGGGGCAGTGGGCTTGCTAAGTTCATTGGCCACAGCAGCCGCCCAACGAAAAAAAGCGGAGGTTGAGTACTACACGGCCATAATAGCCCAGCAACAACAATACAATTTACTGCTGAATGAACAGATAGGCTTACGTGCCAAAAGTCAGGAGAATGTCTTTGTTAAAGACTATGCTGGAGAACTTGAGGATAACTTTAAAAAGTTTGATGACGCTCAAAAGAAGTATCAGGAATCACTCAAGAAGCTAAATGAAGGTAGGGCCAAGATAGGCACTGAAAACACTATCGACTGGAGTGCTGTCGGCAAAGGGGCTATACAGGGTGCCATGATTGGCAGTGCCATTCCGGTCATCGGTACGATTATCGGTGGAATCGTTGGCGGAATAACGGGCCTGTTCGGTGGCAAAAAAGCCGAAGATGAATTCGGCTCACTCCTACAGGCTTATCCTGAATTAATCAAGAAGTCGAAGGATGGCGTAAATGAACTGAACGTTTCGTTAGCTGAAACGCTGCTCAATCAAAATCTTGTCGATGATTCCACTAAACAGCTTTTGCAGTCAACCATTGACTGGCAGAAGCAAATGGATGAGGCTAAAGAAGCCGTTACGGGAATCGTTCGTGAACTCGCGGGAGCATTAGGCGACAAACTACGGGACAACCTGGTCAATGCCTTTAAGGAAGGAACCGATGCCGCTTTAGCGTTTAAGTCGGCAGTAGAGGGCATTTTAGAGGATTTAGTTACGAAACTACTGTTTTCAAAGGTATTCAATACGCTCTTTGACAAGCTCGAAGAGGATATAAAAACCTCTCTTTCCCCCGGTGGCGACCAGCAGTTTACCGATGATTTCGCCAAATTCTTTAAGGATGCCGGGCCAAGCATAGAAGCCTACAACAAGGCACTGCAACAATTTAGAGAACAGGCCAAAGCATCGGGCTTCGATGTGCTGTCCCCAACCGGAACCAGTATCAATAACCCGGCAACAGCTCAGAGCCGGGCCATTCAGGGGGTAACTGAAGCCACAGCCTCCGTTGTCACTGGCCAGATCAACGCGATGCGAATACAACAGGCACAGACGAATCTGGCCCTCAACCAGTCAATTCTTCATTTGGCGGGTATTGAGCGAAATACCGGCGAGTCGGCCAAATATGCCAAATACCTGGAATCTATTGATCGGCGGTTAGAAACCATAAGTAGCAACCCCGGTCGCGGGGTAGGGATGCCAGGGTAAGCCAGGTAATCAATAACCAAATACACCTCAACAAATTGAGTTTGTTGAGGTGTATTTGGTTATTGATTAATTACCGATCGATGTCGGACATGTTCCGCCAAGGCTACCTAAACACTGCCCTTTCAGGACGCTTGCTCGTCGCTGGTTCTTATTTAAGTTTCCAGACTAAAACACGACCTACATCTATACAATTTTGTCCAGGCTCTTGAGGCACACAATTTGCGAGTGAATTGTTGCAACAGTAAGAGGCAAAGCCAAGTTTGCCTGGGTCAAATCTTCTTACCATAATTTTCGTTTCGACGTTGTTTTCTTCGTTTCGGATAATAAGTTCCCCTTTACTTATTTTGGTTTTAGTCGGAAGGGGGACGTAGGAAACAGAATTTTTCATACTTGTATTCGTTTAGGTTAAATGTTTGATATTGAGAAAGTTCGGTCAGGCTATAGCTAGCAGTAGCTTGTCAGCGAAGCGATCACAAACTCGCATACTTTAGTTATCCGTAAAAGAGCAATTCTATTTTGAGACTTCCAACGCTGGTTCAGCCATTTGAGTAAACGGTCAAAACAAGAGGAGTGGATAGGCTTAGTATGAAGGTATTCAGAAAAACCTAATTACCTGTTTCGGTGACTTCGCGCCACCTTCTTTTTTTGCAGCCTCCAGTAGGTGCTGAGGGTAATGTTAAGCGGTTATTGTTCTACCACCTCTTCAAAGCGAAGCGAAGAAGTGACCGCCTCCCTTCACTTCGTTGTCAGTAGGTATCAATAAGGAAGGTAACTATAATAGGTTATGTATCATTATATGGGTTTGGCGAAAAAGACAAACTATCAGTTTGTACAAAAAGACATTGTAGTTTGTACAAAAAGACAAACTGACTTTTGATATATTGAAAACAACATTAACCACGACCGTAGCGAGCAGCCTAGTAATCTCCATATGACTGAATAACCCCGAAATGAGCGTGACCTCTGGTAAAGCTAAGAAAGTACCGAAGAGGGCTTTTCGGCGTTGTAGGCACGATCTCAAGCAAACGCCCAACCACTAAGCCGAGAATAGTTCGTAGCACTCAACTCATTCGGACGCGGTATCTGATCAGGTTATCTGCCAAAGGGAAATAAACGACTAATGAGTAAATCAGAAAAGCGGCTGGACTTCAACCAGTCGACGACGTTAAATAATTGGCATGAAACACTCCATTCGCTACATAATAACTGATCTCGAACTTCGATCCTTACTCGACCTGGCCTTGCTTGCCGACGCGCTGACTGACCAAGGGTTCGCGCTGTATTATGCCGGGCCCAGCCCGGGGCAGGATGGTTCGTGGTCTGCCCACTTTACGGTATCGAGTGGCGTAGATGAGCCTGATCAGGACATTACTATGATGCTCAAGGCCATAGAATCGCTGGACGAGCCAGCTAGAAGCCTATGGGCAACCTGCATCAGTCGCGACTTCAACATCGGCTATCAATGCGGAGTTAAGCCTCAGGCTTTCTATCAGCAGCTTTCACCGGTAACACTTACCAGGATGGCCGCCGTTGGGGCAGGGATCGTGCTTACGCTTTATCCAGACCTGGAAACGGATGCGTTTGAAGCGGCCGTTGTCATCCTGAAAAAAGACAAACACATCAAACGCCATATTGGTAAATTCACTGGCCCTAATATTCATCTTACGAAATTGTCATCCCTAAAGAAAAACCAGGAGGAAGTAAAGGTGACACTCACGGGTAAAAAAGGATTTGTCTTTGTGCATTGCCTGATGGAGCTGACTATGGAAGGGGAGTGGGGGCTAAAAGAAATCCTAAAAAAGGAAGAGCGACAATACCTTTCTCCGCCACCTGGCACAACTGGTCGGTGAGTAATGGAGTCCGCCAGGTGTGGCTTTTTGTTTTCCAAAGATAGGATTTTGTAGTGTCTATTACATTCATAGCATTAACACGATTTGCAAAGCATTACGTTTAGTAGTACATTTAACTGAACATTACGCTGTGAAACATGGCAAAGCTGTCACGTACCTTCCGCATTTCAGACGAAATCAACAAAAAACTATTGAACCTAAGCGACTCATTCAAAGAGAGTGGAGGTGAGATAGTTGAAAGAGCGATTCAACTACTTTTCGATAACCGTGAGGTTGAACTTGAGAAGGACAATCAGGCCAGACTAGGCAATCTAAGGAAATCTTAAGTTAACTATTTTATGCCTCTTACGCTGCATAGTGAATGTTTTGATCTAAAACGTAATGCTTTGACTTGCAAAGAATAAATTTAGTTACTATATTCGCTTATTCAATTCTGATTTGAGGCTAAAACACTGCATAGTGCCGAGGAGGCTGCCCGGTAAAGTAGGTCTTACAATTGGATGTAAACAGTCAACCCCGTACCGCGAAAGCTGGGGAGCATGATCGGTACGGGGCCTAGTACGAACATTTAAACTTTCATCTAAATGAACGCGGTACAAATGTATCCGGGTAGGGGCAGCTTTGCAAAAGGAATTGAGCGAGCGGTCATTAAAACCCACCAGGCGGTCAAAAAGGGCCCTCGTATCACACTCCCGCCTTATAGAAGGCAAATCCCAATCCCTGTCGATTTAGCCGTTGAAATCTGGCGCCCTGTTGTCGGATATGAAGGCCGGTATGACGTTTCGAGTAAAGGTCAAGTTCGATCATTAGTTAGGCTACCGGTTAGGCTGATGAAACTTGCACCGGACAAAAAAAGATACGTGCACGTTGGGCTCTGCATTAACGGCAAACAGAAATACGCTGTTGTTCACCGGTTGGTTGCCATTGCTTTCATTCCAAACCCGCTTGGGCTTCCTTACGTCAATCATCTTGACTCAGACCCCCTCAACAACACGTGGCCTAATCTTGAGTGGACAACTCCCGCCGGGAATTCAGCTCATGCGGTAAAATATGGTAACGGAGGGGTTGGCAAACGAAAAACCAAGATCTCGAAAGGGCTAGGCAAGCAGGTTGTTAGCAATTACTACCACACTGAAGTTGATCCACGGCCAACGATTAAGGAACTCAGCCAAAAGTATGGAATTAGTCCTGCTACAGTTCAAAGGTTACTGGCTGCCCATCGCAAAACATTGGGAGTATGTATGCGCTCCCAAGAGTTAAATAAGGCAATTGTAAGCGACTACATCAACCGGAAGGCAAACGGCCTTAAAACGAAGGATATAGTCGCCAAATACGGCATAACCGTATTCGCTCTACGTCAAGTACACGCACGAAGTAAAAAACAACACTCTAACTAATCTCTCCAATGGAAACCAACAATCATATCATAGACACAACTATGCCCGATTCGGCTCAAAATCCCGATTTATCGGCAACCTCAGCCACACAAACGGTCAATTCTGACCCACAAACGGCAACCGCAGAGGCTCAGCCCTCAGCAGATGCCCCGGCCAGTTCGCCGGATCAAAACTTTACGATCGACATTGAGCCATCTCCTGATGGAACGATAGTCAATGTGAACCTACCCGCTTTTCTAACCCGGCACCTGCACGACACCGAGAAGTATGAACTCTTACAGTCCGCATTAAGTAAGGTCTTCCGTGCCTTTTACTCCTCGGATGAGTACTTTAAGCCCGGTTCAGGGCTGGACATTAATCTAGCCTACAAAGCCCTGGAGATAAGCCTGCAAAAGGTATTCGAACGGGCGGCTACCAGCGTGTTAGGCCCCTTGCCCGACAAACCCATTAAGGTTACTGGCGATATTGAGGAAAGCCCGTTTCAGCCAGAGGCCCACGAGGTTTATATGAATAATCCGGCCAATTACACCGACGTTGAGCAGTTGCAAAAGTGGATTGTCACTTTGCAGCAGATGTCAACCGCGCAATGCCATACGATTAATGCACAGAAGCGTATTGAGGCTACGCAGGCAACGATTATTGAACAAATGGAGAAAAGCCTGGACGTCCAGGAAAAGCTTCTTGCCAGCCTCGAAAAAGAGACCGGACTTGGCCGCATTGCTACCAGAAACTCAGGCACCTTACTTGCTCCAATTCCCAAACAGCAGGGCACGATTAGCTTAACTCTAAGTCTGAATAGTATCGGCTTTTGCTCTGAGGTTGATGTACTCAAACGAGCGCTAATAGAGTACCGCAATGACCGACTCAAACAGGCTATGACTGAAATTCGCAACGCTCAGAGCGACGAAGCCTACAATGAGTATAAAGACTTTGAGATAGTTCAACAGCTACTCGATGAGCTTTCGGATGAGCTTGCACAGGCAGCCGAAGAAAACAGTCAAGTGGCTGATTACGCCAGGAACCCCGCGCATTATGCTACCTGGTACAACTCAGTCAGGAGCACCATGAGACAGGAGCGTAGCGAGTTTATAGAAACCTATTCGCATGACTACGAGGGAGAAGAGGAGCCAGCTACAGAGGTCAACACTGAACCCTCCGCCGAACCCCTCAATACGGCCACAACACTTACCCAGGCGTCCACTGAATCCCTAAGCGCTTCCGATGGCAAGCAACAGGATTAGGCCCCTCATTCCGGCTTATCTGGCCAGCAGCGCCAACCCAGATGCCGGTACCCGGTTTGTCAGGAAGCTACTGGCCGCTGCCTTTGCCGGATTGACACCCCCTCAATACGCCCGCTACCGCCTTACGCCTGACAATGCCTCAATGCCCTACTCTCCCCGACTACGTTAACCAGGAAGCAGGAGGTAGACTACCAGCAACAGGTCCCTTATTTCTTCTCAAAACAACAACTAACTGGCTAACCCCTATGAGTAATTCACCGAGTAAAACGGTCGGCATGCACGACCCTATAGAACACCCAGCGATACCTACCCGAACAAGGCGATACCTACCCGCGATAGCGAAGGAAGCCTGGAAACCTTTGCAGGACTTTGAGGGTCGTTATGAAGTCTCAAATCGGGGTGAAATCCGAAGCCTCCAAAGTGGCAATACCATCAGGCCTCAAGTTGGTGAGTCGGGCACTTCCTACATTACCCTTCGGCCACCGGGTAGCAAGGTAGGCGAGTCAGTATGCGTCCATATTGACAAGGCCGTTGCAACGGCCTTTCTGCCGAATCCAATAGGATGCACCGCCGTTATACACATTGACCGCAACCTGCTTAATAACGAAGTGGGCAACCTGCTTTGGTCATTAGCCGATGAAAGACCGATCGCACCCGTCGCACCCATTTACGCCCCCTGCAAAGTGCTACAGCGGCAAACGAAGCCTATTTCAACTCAATTCAGGCTTTGCAAGCACAATGCACCTACCCGCGAACTCCACCCGGCTCAGTTCGACATTGCCAACGGGCAAGCAGGCAGCGAAGCAGCCACATTGCAAATCCGCATCACGGTAAACGGGAAACGGGATTTCGGTTTTTGCATTCGGATGCCCGATCTACCCATTGCCGACATTCGGAAAATGAACTCCCTGGTTAACAATCAAGGCTCAATCCTGACAATTGACCCTAAGCTATGGGACAAAAAGAATCGTTGCTTGCTTGGGCGAAGTCAAGCAGTATCCGATTTTAACGACGAACTACTCAAGATAAAATTAAAAATCAAGGAGGTTTACAGCCTGCAGTTAGAACGGTATCTTACTAAAATCGGGCCTGAACCAACGACTGAAAGCGTTAAGCACGAATACTTAACCGGCGAAGTCCCCTTAACCGAACGGGGGCGTCTGGCAAAGCAGAAGGCTTCCATCGTTGGGGGGTTTGACGCGTACTATCAATACCTGCTTTCTCTGAAAGATACCGAACTGGCCTTGAGTGAAGTGAGCCTTAAAAAGCGAGAGTATACACGGGCTAATCTAATTGACTTTCTGGCCTACGAGGGAACCCCTGATTTAGAAGCGGGGCAAATTAATCAATCATGGGCGAAACGCTTCTTTTCGTGGCTCATGCAGGACGGGCGAATGCTACCCGTATCGGCCCGCGTGGATGTCGGCATAATCCGAATGGTACTGGCTTATTTAGTCGAACAGGACTACTTAAAATCTAATCCTTTGGTTGGCTTATCCTTACCCAAAGGCAAGAAGAAGTCAGTGGTCTGGCTAAGTCCAGAGCAGGTAGAACGACTCTGGCAGCTTGAGGTCAGCCAGATTAAAAAAGGTCAGGAAATATCCGCCGAAGCCGCAAAATCAGCCTTATTCTGGTTTAAAGTGATTGTGCTTACGGGAATGGATTACCCCGATGCGGTTCGTTACGTTCAGAATCGGGCCAGCTACGAATGTATGGGTATTGGCGGACGAAAGATTGTCATTAACCGGGGCAAGAATGAATCGGAATGCCATATCCCTCTGACCGACAAACTAACCGAGTTGCTTTGCCAGTCCGCCCCCCGCGTCTATGGCCTTGACCACACCAACAATGTACTAAAGGCCATCGGGGAATCAATCGGCTTTCCCTATTCTCTCACCACCAAAGTAGGCCGTAAAACGGCGGGGGCCTTATGGCTTCTTGAGGGGTACAGCATCCACGAAATCAGCCGGTTTTTGGGTCACAGTAGTATTGCCATGACCGAATCACACTACGTTAAAACGTCGGCCATTACGGCCGATCGGGGGATGCTCCGAATGAACAATCAACGCGAACAGTCTCCTTTTCAGCAACTCCACAAAACCGCCTAACGTCATGCCTAACCAACCCGCTTACTACTCAGTCCAGCGCATTCGCTTCGAGTTCCGCAAACAGCGGACAAAAAAGCCTGTGCCCGGCATTGTCTATGCCCTGATTTACGTGGTCGGTCAAGACCCCGAACCGCGTAGCACCGGGATTCGGGCAACCCGTGAGGATTGGGATAACCGAACGGCTCGCGGACAGTCGCTTTCGGCCAAAGACCTGAATGAAAAATTAGTGCTGTGGGAGCGTTCAGCTCACTCAGCCGCCCGCACGATAAACGACCGGGGCGACGTGGTTACGCCGGGTGGCATTGTCGAGGAAATGACCTATGCGACCCGGCCTCTGCTGGCCTTGTCCGATGTGGTTGATAAGTTTCTGGCCTACAAAAAAACCACCGTTGGCCCCGACAAAGCGGAGCTGCGAAAGCCCGGCCAAATCTGCTACGGCACCTACCACTCCTATCATCGTCGTAGGCTGTGGTTAAGTCGGTTCCTCAAGGCCAGACAAACCCCTAACCTGGTTATTCGCAAAGTAGATAGTCAGTTTATTCAGGCCTTTACTAACTTTCTCAGTCAGCAACCCACGTTGGGAGCTGCCTATGCCGCCAAATGCGTGAAGCTACTCACGGAGGTCTGCAACTGGGCAACCCTATCGGGACTTATTGACCCTCTGGCTGTTGGTCACTACCGGGCTACGACGCTGGCCGAAAAGCCACCGCACAATGTCACCGAAGAAGAGGTACTTCGGATTGAAGCCTTAGAGTTGCCAACTCAGTTAGGGCGCGTCCGGGACGGCTGGCTGCTGGCCCGCGAGTTGTGTCTGCACTATTCGGATTATCTGCAGGTAAAAAAGGAGCATTTCTCCTGGGGAAAGCATGGACACCTGATTTTTGAGAAAGCGCGGCAAAAACAGGAATCAGCGCGTGGCATTAAACTGCTTTCGTTAGTTTCCGAACGGGCCTTGCGGATCTGGAACCAGTATGGTCAGAAATTACCCATTCGCGCTTCCAACGTTCATTTAGGCCGCTTGATTGCCGAGATTGGCCAGGAAGCGGAACTGGAACAGCGGCTGACGTTTTCCCACGCCCGCGATTCAGGAATTTTTAGTTATGTGGCGGCTGGTTGCCGCGATGCTCAAATACGCCTGGCGGCTGGCTGGACTTCGACCAAGCAACTATCCCGCTATGTCAATCACGACCGTAGACTATTGGAGGAAATTCTCAGCCCTACCAACAGTCCTGCCACAGGTGGTAATAGTGGTGGTACGCCAGAGCGTTCTCAGCCGTTCCTTCAAATCTACAAAGCCTCCTGAGCCATGACCTTATTCAATGTAAATCCGTATGAGTGTAACGACATTGACACCTTGCGCGAATGGGTCGTCCTGCTGCGGGAAATGACCATCAACCTAAAGGGCATGGGTGATTCGGGTCTTAAAGTGCAGGATATGCTCTATCAGGTGAACGTGGCACAGGGCGAACAGATTGCCTTGCTCAAAGCCCGTATCACTCAGTACCAGGTCGCGTTTTCGGCGCAATCCTGTAATGATGTTCGGCGGCTGAATTAGTTTAGGATACGGCCGTAGAATACCCACAGCCCCGGCCATCGTTGGGGCTGTTTTGTTACCTGGATCGGGCCAGTCGATGTAGGATATGCAGGCTCAAAAACATCTTTTTATTTTTCTTGTCTCAAAGCCCTTGCATGTTTCAATTCATTTCAGGTATCTTTGCCCCATGAATCTTCGCAGTCAATATCAGCCCAAGCATTTCTTCTGCCAACAGCAGGGGTGGGTGCCTATTGACTAAGTGATACAAAGACTTCTTCAAGTAGCTCAACCCCTGTTAGTATCCACTGGCAGGGGTTTTTCTTGTTTCGAGATGTAGTTCAATGGTAGAATTCTTGGTTAGGAACCAAGGGGCCGCAGGATCAGTACCTGCCATCTCGACCGAATTGGAACATAAACTGTAATGGGTAGGGGAACTGCTTTATAGGCAGTTGCTTCGGCTCTGGGAGTTCGAGTCTCTCTGTTCCAACAAGGCCTGGTAACCCATATGGCGTGGGAACCGTCTGCAAAACGGTAGGACTCTGTTCGATTCAGAGACCAGGCTCGATGACATCGTAGCTCAGCAGGCTTAGAGCATCTCACTTTTAATGAGAGGGTCCTGGGTTCGAACCCCAGCGGTGTCACCACTGGAACTGTTACCAAGTTGGTCAAGGTGCTGCACTGAAAATGCAGTTATGTCGGTTCGATTCCGACCGGTTCCACTTCTACAGGGAGAATAAGGCGGTTCGACTCCCTGTCTCTCTGCCATGGCCTTATGGTGTAATGGATTGCCTCACAGTCTTCGGAACTGTTGGTTGAGACGGCCGGCCGCTGCCGTTCGGACCCTGGCAGGACATTTATATTGCCGGACCGTACAGCGGTTAGTACGGCTGACTCTGACTCAGCAAAGCTTGACGGTCCGCCGTTGCGGTTCGATTCCAGGTCCGGCACTGTGTTGGAAGCTTAGCGGCCTAAAGCATCGGTTTGTTGGATAGAAGAGTGTCGGTTCAAATCCGACCCAACACCTAAAAAGTACATCTGCCATTCAAAGGCCTGGTGAGGCAGTAACAACCCGTTACACCACCTTTCAGATTTACCCACTTAGCGATGTAGTAGGCTGAAAGGCCTTTAGGGGCTTTCATATATAGTGAGTGTCCCATGAATAAAGGGTACCTTTGACCATGAGCCAACTTACTTATACCTCAATACCCGATACGTCCGATTCCAACTATTGGCAGTTAAAGTTGATGACGGGCAATGTCCGCAGCACAACGTTTGTGCCCCGCGATAAGGAACTTCACCAGCAGTTACGGGTGAAAGCCTGGGCTGTTATTCAGGCTTCGTTGAGGAAGAACAATCGAAAGGTAAACTACTAAGTAGGATATGGAATGGGCCGGCGATCAGACCATTACGGTGGCATTAATCATGATCTCCGACAGCAGCGTGTAGCAAGCCTGCCAGGCTGCTTGCACCTCAGGTGTCCAGGCTTCGCCCAACCCTTGTTCCAGCGTCCAGAGCAGGGCCTGCCCCACCAGAACGTAATGATGTTCCTGAACGCCGTAGTGTACGTGTCGGCGGGCGAGGGCTTGTACGTCAGTCACCACACTGTCGAGCCGGTCGAGTCGGGTAATAACGTAGGTGAGCGTAGCCAGGAGCTTCTTCGACTGCTCGGGCACCGACGTACGACTGAACAAAGGGCGAACCTCCGGCGCCGTGGCGAACAGTCGGTCATAGAAGAGTTGCCCCACGGTCTCAACGGGTAGACCGGCTACCAGTTGATAGGACTCTTTAACGAGTTGAATTTGGTGAAACGTCATGGTTGTGGTGTTTTAAAGTGTCTGGGCCGCGAGCGTCTCTGCCAGCCTTAGCGTTATCGGCAGCAGTACGTACGTTTTCATTTCAACATCTCCGCCAGTGCGCATTTCCTTCGGGCTTTGGTGTGACAGCTCGTCAGTGTGTTTGACTTTGCCGGTGGCTACCTCCACGAGCCGGGTTTTAAGCGTGGCGGAGCCTTTTGTGTTGTATTCTTCGACCGTCCCTGTCAGCACATAACCGACCTTGAGTTTCTTGCCGACCCGCACCGCAGCGGCCGTCGAAGCACCGTTCACCGCTACCAGATCGGCTTGCGATGCCTCCCTCGTGTGCCTGACATCCACGACGTGAACCCGGTTGGTTTTCATAAGCCGGAATGCGATGCTGGCCTGAAGCTGCCGCTTGGCTTCGGCCGTCATCCCCGACGCGTTTGGGCCGGGCGTGAATTCGACTACGGCCATCCGGGTCTTGCCTGTTTTCCCCGCCGATTCTGGCGACGGAGCCTGAGCGAGCGCCACGCCCGCCAATGCGATGCCCAAAAGAAGGGCGGTAACTACGTTTTTCATCATTGTTTCCATGTTGTAAATAGTACGTGGTTTGGTTTGCAGTTTGAGCATTTTCGTCGTGAACGTCTGACGTCCGTTATTCACCTTTACAAGAGACAACCCGGTCGGAACCGGTCTGCCGCAGAGGAAAATGAGTTGTGCCGATTGCTTACAGGTGATTCGGCGAATACCTTACTCGGGCTGGTACACCGGCAGCTCCTGGGTGCTATCTACCCCGTTGGATTCGAAAAGAGTCGGCCGCTCTTTTACCCAGTGTTCGAGGGTCTAAACCGAACTATCAACCTTGTTGAACCAGGTGCTCTCCATCTCATCACCAGCTTCAAACGAGTATATCAGCTCATCCCACCGCGTTCTGGACATTTCTATCTGGGCATTGTCGAACAGGTTGAAGTTGGTCTTGCACGTAGTAGTGGCCGGTCGGTCTCGGTCCGGAGCTTCTGAGCGTAACTGGTTGTGATTGCCAGCACCAGCAGACTCTGCAGGATTAAGCGTTGCTTCATCGTTTTTAGTAAGAAAGAGGTGATTCTCGACGACAAAGCTACGGGAGCCCTTAGGCGTACTATTGTACAAATGCGACATTCGCTCAGGACACAACGCATACTGAGCTAGTTCGTGGTTGTCTTTACTGTAAAGCGTTGGTCGTTTGCCTAAAAACTGCGTGAACGCACGGATATAATGCGAATGATCGTACTAACCACACTGATAGATGAGGTCGTAGCAGTCGGCCACCTGCCAGCGTTGGTTAGCGAGTGGAGTGCAGAGGTAACCTACTCACCGAATGGGGGCAAAATAGGGTACCTGCCAACAATCCGGGAAAATGTTTCATCAGATTACAGGATTCCAACAGTAGTAAAGCTTACTACCGTTAGCAGAGTGATACACAAACGCTATACAACATCTCATGTAATAGCGTCCACTGGGAATGGACGGAATTCGCGGCTCAACGATGAGCCGATTGATTTTGCAGGGGTTTTTAAGGTGTTTTGACAAGGGGTAGTAAAACTCCCTACCCCTTGCCGACCGAGGGTGTACCGAAATGGTACTACCTTCAATGGACCCACTTTTGGGGTCATTAAGAACAGTCCTGATTTCAAATCGGCTCTGCTGAGTTTTTCACTATTCGGTGAAAAGAAAAGCCCATTGCATCAAAATCTGCCTGATCGTAGGTAGTTACAGGAAATTCGTAAAGATTTACGAGGAGAGGTAGTTTTGAAAACCTCCTCTTACTTGCCTTCACTACTGTCAGTATCTGCCCGAAGTAACCGCTCAATTTCTACCGCTCGGGCTTGCAGCCGGGATAGTGTTGAGCCCCTTTCACCAATGGAGCCTGAGCTATCCCCTGCCGTTGGCGAAAAGTAAATCAAGTCCGCTTCACTCTCACCGTGAGCCAGGTTGTAGGCGTTGACTTGAGCCTGGGTTTGAGGGTTAGGGTAGACCGGCAGCTCATCGGCAAATACTTTGATGGTTGTATACAGCGTGGT
This sequence comes from Spirosoma areae, assembly GCF_054781775.1. Lineage (NCBI taxonomy): Bacteria > Pseudomonadati > Bacteroidota > Cytophagia > Cytophagales > Cytophagaceae > Spirosoma > Spirosoma areae. The sequence continues at coordinate 115,793 of NZ_BAAGTT010000001.1, forward strand.
TATGGTTTCATTCTCAGCAGTTGGCTCCAGTTGAAGGAATTCACTGATTGCCTGGTATAGATCCTGCTTGACGGCCTGGTTTTCCATGAGTGTACGTAGGGAGCTAATGAGTAGGAGATTCCCGACGGGTTAACACCAAACACCGCATCATGGTTGGGAGCAATCCGTGTAGGATGTGTAGGAAATGCAGGCGTAAAAACATCTTTTTTTTTACCTACTTCTAAACTTGCTTCGACAAGAGGGGCTTTCAATCAAAACTATCCTAAGGGCGGTATTGATACACATATCATATAGGGAGCTTAAAACGGTTCAATAATATTTTAACACCCTGTGACTATTGACATACCTGGATTAATAGCGCAAAGTGAAAGGAGCACGGTTCTCAATCCCCTACAGCTTTACGACCTTTTGCAAGGCGTTTTACGGGCGTCAGAAGTGGAATTTTGGCACAGTAAGGGTTAGTGTCGTTGAAAATTGGCCGGGTCGTTTCTTGTTACCGCCGTGCTGCCTATAGTCTGAATCTAAATATGGCTCATACATTAATTCTCCGCCGTTGTTGTCATAATTTGCGGCTAAGTTTTCGCAGACAAATTTCCAGTTCTTGTCTTTCCATTTCGATTCAGCCCGCAGCCATTTGTTTTTATCGTAGTCGTAGTTATCAATTCTGAACTGTTCACGCTTGTATTCCAAAAGTTCAAAGGCTTTTTTGTCACGCCAGAAATAGACCTGATTGCAGGTTTTATCATCGCAATATTCATTAATCAATGCTATTGCTACCTGCTTTATTTGAGCTGTGTCCCGTCCTAAGTCGTTGACGTAAAACCACAGATTGACAAAACGACCGTTACTGGCTCCATCCTGTTTGAGTAGTTCATGGACAGGCAAAGGAACGGATACAGTTTTGGGAACGGGTTCTTTATCTATAGCAGCCAGATTTTCTTTACTCTTCGTTAGAAGTGAAATGATAATTAAGCCAGCAAAGCCACCTAACGCCCATTTCCACCAATTGCTTTTTGATGGTTCATCTGCATAGGTGGTGATTGGTTCGGGTTCGGGGGGCGGCTGAATTTGAAGAGGACTTTCTACAGGCGCCGTTACTGACAAATCTGTGTCTTCTAAATCACATTCAAACACTCGAATGTGAGCCGTAGGTACATTCTTTTCTACACCAGTCCTAATAATCTCTGCACAAACACGGCCACCTTCATCAAAAACAGTGGCTGTTTTGCTTACATAAAGAGATGGGATGTGCCCAAGAATATATTCACCATAATAAACCGCTACCGCATTGGGGTCATACGGATTATTCGGCTCTCGGACTAAGTGCAGGGATGTGCCAGTTGGCAGGCTGGGAATTATATCCATGCCTTGATTAAACTTAATACCTGCTATATAGGTCGTGTATGGCTTCATGTTGAGCAAAGAGTATCAAGTATTGTGATTACTCTATTGCAACTTACTAAGCGGTCGAAAAATGGCTGAATGCTTAGGTGGAATAGCCAGGTGCTTAAAGAGGTGTTCAGTATGCCGATTGGTAGGCTGGCAAACCGTTTACATTCGTTTCACCGCAGATATATCAAATTTTTAGAAAGTGAATGGAAAAACGCTGATTCTGCTAGGTTCAGCGTTTTTTTCAATTAACAAAGGTTGTTACGTTTGCTTATTACTATTTATTTTTATAAATAACCGCCGAAAATCCTGTAACCACCTCAAAATCACTAAACTATGCCTACCTTAATTACTGGCCGCGTAAGACAAATTGATCAGTTCAACGACGATGATTCACGATTAGCAAACGTTGAAGTTACTCTTCGCAGTGCGGAAAATTTACTAGATCCAGTGGTAGTTACTACGGACGAATTTGGATTATATGCTACAAATTATTTCACTATTCCTATTGATATAGCTCCCTACAGAGATTGGATTGACTTAATAGTAAACTATTCCAAGACTGGGTATGTAAGTCAAGAAGCAAGGGTCAGAGTTTATTACAATAATCCAACTATACCGAGGAGATATATGGTGATGCGCTTGAGTAGACTAACCGAAACCACAATGTTTCGACGTGCATTTTTAAAAAAAATGGAAATCTTCGACGATACTGATTACTTCGGCGCTGGAGAGATATGGGTTAGAGCCTGGCTTCATGGATTTGGAAGTTTAAGTGCACCCTATCAGAGTAGACGCCAATCAACACTAGTAAAAGAAAGTGGCCAATTCGTTTTGGATAGCGGTAGTACCCGAACGTTTACCAGATCTACTAGTCCAATTTCATTCACAATAAGGCGCCCATTTTTTCAACGTGGCATACGTATCAGTGCCATAGTAAGAGAGGATGACAAGGAAGGTGACGAAATTTTTAACCCTTTAGACGCTACTGACCCCGATGATTTCGATACGCTTCTATCAATATCAGGGTCAGGCATTACCGACACCAGCAGTAGTGAATTTGTGCTAAGCACTGATACATGTAGATTAACCTTTGGTTTGTTAATGGACTAAAGAGGAGTCTCTCAGTTTGATTTTTCATTTGGAAACGCTGGCTTCGCTGAGGTCGGCGTTTTTTGATGCCTTGCTATATTTTACTTGCAACATATATAACAAAAGTATAATATAGCGGTTCTTGCATTTTAGACTCGTTATGTTAGACACCATCGACCATTTGCCCCCTGGCAGCATCGTGCCCGCCAAAACGGATTCACGGCACCTTATTCCGTTTTTCTCCTCGATGGTGCAGGGCGGCTTTCCCTCACCGGCCGAAAACTACATCGAACGCCGGTTAGACCTTAACGACCTCTGCATATCCCATCCTGAAGCCACCTATTTCGTGCGTGTATCGGGAGACAGCATGATGGGAGACCGCATCTGCGAGGGTGACGTGCTGGTGGTCGATAGCTCCAGAACGCCAACAGAGGGCAAAGTCGTAGTCGTCTGGTACGATGGGGGCCACAGCGTGAAGCGGATTCGTTACACCGGCAAGTTGATTGTGCTGGAGTCGGCAAACCCGGCCTACTTACCGATCTATGTTCACCCCGGCGAGAATTTCAGCGTGTTAGGTGTAGTTACCTACAATGTTCAAACCGTCCGCTGATATGTTTGCTTTAGTCGATGCCAACGCGATGTACGTAAGTTGTGAGCGCAGTTTTAACCCCGCACTGGCGGATAAGCCTGTCATTGTGCTCTCCAACCGCGATGGCTGCGTGGTGGCCCGTTCGGATGAGGCCAAAGCGTTAGGGATTAAAATGGGCCAGCCGTTTTTCGAACTGGAGGAACTTAGAAAAGAACATAATATCGCCGTATTCAGTAGTAACTATAGTTTATACGGAGACATGAGTTCGCGGTTAATGAGCACACTGAACCACTTCGTGGAAGACGTTGAGGTGTATTCAATTGACGAAGCTTTTCTAAAAGTCGACGGCTACGACAGCATATACCCCTCTTATGCCGGACTGGGGCAATCCATCCGGGATACCGTGAAACAGTGGCTCAGAATACCTGTATCCATCGGCTTTGGCCCAACCAAGACGCTGGCTAAAGTAGCCAACCGGATTGCCAAACAACGGCCGGAACTGTCTGGGGTTTGCGTGCTGGATTCATCGGATGAAATCACTGAAGCCCTGTCCGAGTTTGCCGTAAAAGACCTGTGGGGTGTGGGGTATCGGTACGCCAGTATGCTCAAACGCAACGGCATTACCACAGCCGCCCAGCTACGCGACGCTCCCGACGACTGGATTAACCAGGCCATGACTGTCAACGGGCTTCGCCTGGTCCATGAACTGCGCGGCTTTCCGTGCCAGATGCTGGAGGTGAATCCGCCCGCCAAAAAGTCTATCTGTTCGGCTCCGTCATTCGGGCGAATGGTGCCGGACCTGGCTACAATCACCGATGCGCTAACCAGCTACCTCACTCGTGCGGGCGAAAAACTACGCCGTCAGGATTCATTATGCGGCACCATAACCGTCTTTCTACATACCAACCGATTCCGAAAAACACCCGGCAATGGTCAACCCGCCAAACAATACTACAACTCCCGGACGGTGGAACTGCCTCATCCAACGAGCAGCTCGCCCGAACTGCTTACCTACGCGCTAGCTGCGTTGAAATCAATCTTCGCCTTTGGCTACGAGTACCAGAAGGTAGGTATCATTCTGAATAACATTGTGCCCGCCGACTTTCGGCAAAAGGGAATCTTTGTGGAGGGGCCGAACGAGAAGCAACTGAAACTGTCGGCGTTGGTGGATAAGCTCAATTACCGCTATGGGCAGGATAAGTTGCGGCTGGCTTCTAAGCTCTACAATCCCGATTGGCCCATGAAACAACAATGGCTGTCTAAACGCTACACCACGCGCTGGGATGAGATATTGATGGTAAAATAGACAGGCCCAATAATTAGGTGTCGCTTAGGCCATGAAACCACAGCAGCAGTTTAGCGTGTAAATTACTGAAGGGTATCTCCAGGCCGGTACTGCTCGCCCAATTTGGCGCATCCGAATGAATGGACACTTTGTGGGTTCCTGTATCATCAAATGTTACCTGAACATACAGACTATCGCCACTTGTCAGGGGCTTGGCAAACTCCTCAACGCCCGGCCCGGAACCGCTGACGATGAAACCATTTGCTAAAAGCCACTCCACAAACCAAATGTGTTTATTCATGTCCAGTCAAGGGAGTTGATACGGGGTTCCACATACAAAAACCAGCAGATTTCCTCGCCCCGCTAGTTGCATTAGGACTGAAGGCTAAGGGTTGCCTGGAACTATAAGCCAGCCTACCCCGCTATTGAGGAGCAAAATCAAGTTGGCCACCGGGTAAGAATTATACGCTGGAAAATAGCGAAGGGTGTCCGGTTGAGTGGACACCCTTCGCTATTCCATTAGGAACAGCAAACCATCATCGCCATTTAGATTTTTCCGGTGACATGCGGAAAATGGCAAGCCGAGAGATTGTACACCTTTTGTTCTACAATACCAGGTCGCGGCCGATTATGAGCGAAACCGTTATTCCCGGTTTCGGCTACCCTGTACTCAAGGTTGCGTACACCGCACTTACTAAAACAACAGTATGGAGATTCTATACCCAGTGTCGGATTGATACAAAAACGACATAAAAACGCTAACATCTTGTGTAATAGCGTCGGAATCAGCGACGGAAATCATGGCTCAGATTTGAGCCTTCAGATTTTGCAGGGCTTTTAAAAGTGTTTAAAAAAGGGTCGTAAAATTCCCTACCCATTACCTGCTAAGGGCGTAAAGTTTTTGACACCCCCGATTACAAATCGGTACTGGTTGATAGGTCCAACTCTGGGCTGATTAGTCCTGCTTACGAAAAAAGACTTTTGGCAAAGTGACCGTTTTTAGCCAATAGATCCGGAGCCGTTCAAAATAAGTGATCCAGTCCTTAGTCGTGTCGGGCTTGTTGGTAAAGCTGGAGACGCCTAATTCATAAGCAGCTTTAATGTCGGAGGCTGAGTCACTAACCGTCAACATAAGCACGGGGATGATATGGGTATGGCGATCTTCCCGAAGAATTCTTAAAAAGTCTAATCCATTTTCCCCGCTTCCTAAGTTAATATCCAGCAGGATGAGCCGAGGGCCATGCCCAGTTAGATTTGCAAAATACGTTTTGGCATCACCGGTGCTATGAACCTGAATAAAGCGGGCTTCTGGAAAACCACTTTTGGCCGTGAACTTTAGAATGTCAAGGAGAGGAGGGTCATCATCAATGACCAAGATAAGAAAGTCAGAAGACATAGTACGGTAGTTAGAGTTACAAGGTAATCATTCAGCCTTTATCAGCCTGCGCTACACATCTCGTTTTTCACCATCAAGCAAACTTACCAGGCAAAATAGGTAGGTTTAGTATTGGTAGTCCGTCCCTCAACTACATGCAGTCTTTCTTTTGGATCAGGCTTGTACTGCCCTCTAAGAATTAGTAAGGCAATCTGCTCAATCTCAGACTTAATGCCATCTGAAATAAACCAGCTTCTTAGAATTCCATGCTCAATGGTGGTAGATAAAACAAGCTCTTTCACAAATATAGTCTGTGGATTTATAGTGTTACCCTCATTTATCTGAATGTACCACCGCTCTACTGGGTAGCCTCTAATGCCTCGAATAACTAGCCTGAATACCTCACTTCCGGCTTTATCTTCGTACGGAACGGTATAGGTATGCAGGCCTCTTCTTACATCATTAACCCAACCTGTAGCACATTGTCGATATTTTAAAAGCTTTTTAGATTGGTTGTCGGACTTAGTTGGAAACAGGGTGTGAATAACGCCAGTACCCTTATAGGTTAGTAATTTATATTCTATCAGGTCGCCGTTTTTGTGCACATGTGTGCCCAAGTAAAAATCAAATTCTTCTGGTCGCTTATTTAAATCGGCTCGATGGTTTTCTGGCTTATAGATAGACTCCGCAATTGTGAGATAGTCATATGGAGCTACTCCGAATCTGATTTCTGAAGTAATACTCAATTCATCTTTATCTTCTCTCCAGACTTGCCGCCCGAATTGATGTCTTTCCCTAATATGCTGCAAGCCGGTCGACTCGTTGCCATTTACCATTATAAGCCCAATAGTAGCCAATACTCTATGAATAGACGTTTTTCTACCGCCTATGCCCATAAGATTTGGGTTAGACCAATCAGGCTTCTTAGCTTCTTCTAATACAGCTTGAATTTCACCTTGGATAAGTAAATCCTCGTGCATCTGATTAGGGAGTAAAGGACTTTTGGATCAGAGGCAATTAGTAGAAACCATAAACAACAAAAAAGGGAGATGTTTATAACATACTCCCTTTTTTGTGTGTAATACTGTGTGTAAATCTTGTAACTGCTTGATTTACAGCCTTACTTGCAGAGAGGAAGAGATTCGAACTCTCGATACAGTTACCCGCATACACACTTTCCAGGCGTGCTCCTTCAACCACTCGGACACCTCTCTAAGAAAAAATCGTTAGTCATTCGTAGACAGTCGTTAGTAAGAAAATACGTATGACGAATCACTATTGACTAACAACCTGGTTTTGCAGAGAGCGAGGGATTCGAACCCCCGGTACCCTTGCGAGTACTTCTGATTTCGAATCAGACCCATTCGACCACTCTGGCAGCTCTCTGTATCATTTGGCTGGTACGGCCGGTTCGCCGGAGCGATTCCGGGTGCAAAGATGCACGATTGTCGGTAAAAACGCAATCGTCTGGCCCCAAAAAATCGGCTATCCGCTCATCTCGCCACAAATCGGCTGAGCCAGAAGCGTTCGCAGCCGGACTGAACTACTCTCCTGACCAAGCAGTATCATCAGTTTGGTAATGGCCGCTTCGGTGGTGATGTCGGCTCCGCTTACCACGCCGATTTGCCCAAGCTGCTGACTGGTCTGGTAGTGCCCCTGCGTGACGCGGCCACCCTCGCACTGCGAAACATTGAAGATGACAACGTCCCGGTCGATGGCCTCTTTGAGCGTATTTAAGAACCAACCATCTGTGGGCGCATTGCCCGCTCCGAAGGTTTCGAGTACCACACCCCGCAGGTTGGGAATAGTTACGATGGACTCAACGACGGGTTGGGTAATACCCGGAAAAAGTTTCAAAATTGTTACGTTCGGATCCAGCACGGTTTGTAAACTTAATGACTGACCAGGCTGGTGCGGGCGGATAAACGGCCGGTTGTAGTCGATGCTCACGCCCGCCGTGGCCAGATGCGGGTAATTCTCCGACGCAAACGCATTGAACTGTACACTCTCGCGCTTGGTGGAGCGGTTGCCGCGCAATAGCAGCGAATTGAAATAAACGCACACTTCCGGTACAATTGGCTGGCCTTTTTCCTGCGTCGGCAAATTCACTGCGGCAGCATCCACTGCGGCAGCAATTTCGAGGGCCGTGATGAAATTCTCGCGGGCATCGCTGCGGGCCACACCAATGGGTAATTGTGCTCCGGTCAAAATGACGGGCTTGCTCAGCCCAGCCAGCATAAAACTCAGCGCCGACGCGGTATAAGCCATTGTATCGGTGCCGTGCAGAATCACGAAACTAGTATACCGCTCGTAATTCTGCTGAATAATCCTGGCCAGCTCGACCCATATAGCGGGTTTCATGTTCGAGGAATCGATGATATGGGGCAGAGTCAGCAACGTGATGTCGAAATCAAGTCGCTTCAGTTCGGGCAAACGGTCGAGTACCCGCTCAAAATCGAACGGAACGAGTTGACCAGCCTGGGGGTCATACACCATCCCGAACGTGCCACCCGTGTAAATCACCAACACCGATGCACGGGGTTGTTCCGAAGAAATTAAATTAATATGAATGGTTCTGTAGGACACGAGTTATCAGGTGGATAATGTAAAATGGGAGCGAAAATGGGGAATGATATTTGTAAAGCAACCATCATTATTCATTATTCATTATTCATTATTCATTATTCATTATTCATTCTCACACGCTCACTTCGGTAAGAGATTGGCGTATAGTGCCGGTAACAGCGACAGGGCGTTGGCGGTGGTATGCCGTGCCACGTCGTCGATGCGGATTTGCTTAAGGTCGGCGACGCGCTGGGCAATGAGCTGTAGATAGGCCGGTTCGTTGCGCTTGCCCCGATGCGGTACCGGCGCCAGGTAAGGCGCGTCGGTTTCGAGCACAATGTGCTCCAGCCCGATATGGGGCAACACCTTATCCAGCCCCGGAGCGCCGGACCGTCCATTCTTAAATGTCGCAACGCCACCGATGCCCAATTTAAAGCCTAACTCAATGGCCCGGTTCGCTTCATCGAGCGAACCCACAAAGCAATGAAAAATACCGGTCAGTTCGTTCAGAGCCGGGGAGACTGCCCTCAGTTTTTCAATCAGGCCGACGGCTTCGGCAAAAGCATTTCGACCGTGGCCGGAACGGGTGTGCATCGAAACGGGGAGTTTTTGTTCAGCCGCCCAGCGCAGTTGCGTCTCAAAAGCAGCAAACTGCTGGTCTACGAAGGTCATGTCCCAGTAAAAATCCAGACCAATTTCGCCAACGGCCATAAACGCATGTCGATTCAGGAGGTCTTCGACAGCCGCCAGTTCATCGGCAAACGATTCATTGACATACGACGGATGCAGCCCCATCATGGGCAAACATCGTTCAGGAAACTGGTCGGCGAGGGCCATCAGGCCCGGCACGGTTTCGCGGGCGCAATTGGGCATCCAGATTTGGCTGATTTGCCCACGTTCAGCCCGGTGCAGCATGTCGTCCCGCTCATCCGCAAACTGCGGGTCGTAAAGATGGGCGTGGGTGTCGATTAGAGTCATGGGATTTTATACGTTGTAAAGTTATGGAGTCATATAGTTGTCGAGTTTGACGCGCAGAGACTTGCTGCTACCAACAATTTTGTAACTATATGAAGCTGTCTAAAAATTAGATTTCTGTTGGCTCGGTTTTACCCCCAACCCCCTGAAGGGGGCTTATTTCCACGTCGGACAAAGCCCCCTTCAGGGGGTTGGGGGTAAAACCGAGCCTGTTTTTATGAAATTTAGACAGTCTCTATAATTCTATAACTTTACAACTCATTTATATTTCCTTCCTTTCCACTCAATTGGCGCGGGCAACAGGTAGAACATGACTGCCAGTGGCCCGATAATGAGTTGGTATATGTCAAACACCAACGCATACGGCCCTAAGTTGGTTTGCCGAAGCCGACTCAATCCAAACGAGATGACCAGCGTTTGCGTGAATAATCTGACCACATACAGGCCAATCGCCAGCGCGGGCATGAAATAGCCGAGCAGTAGCAGCAAGGGGCCTGCCAGATACTGCCCATACAGCGAAATGACCATCCAGGCGGGCAAATCGGTTGCTCCCCGCATCCAGCGTTTTCGCTGGTGCAGAAACGCCCGAAGTGTTTCTACCGGTTTCGTCCGGGCCAGGCTCTGCTCGTTCAGCAGGTTTCGGAAGTCGTATCCTTTTGCTACGATGGCCCGAAAAAGCGCGTAATCCTCCACCACCGAAAACGGCAGCGATTCGTAGCCTCCAATGGCCTCATAAGCCACCCGGCTCACGGCCATGTTGTTGCCCATCGCCGTAATCGGCACACCCACACTACTGGCTAAGTGACTCAGGGTCAGGTTATAAAGCCAGTCGAGGGATTGAAATTTATGAAAAAGTCCGGAGCCTTCGGGCAGGGTAACGCCCGAAACGATGCCAACATGTTCGGTAAACTGGCTCCCCAGTTCAGTTAGCCAGCCGATTGCTACCTGGGTATCGGCGTCCGTAAAAAAAAACAGATGACCCGTAGCCTGTTGGGCCAACTGAGCCAGCACATTGACTTTACCGGTTAAACCCGCTTTGGTGTCTGTAATATCGATTAACCGAAACGTTGGTTTATCGGCAATAAAATCTGCTATAATTTGACCAGTCTGATCAGTAGACTGATCATTACCAATGAGCACTTCGATAGCATCAGTCGGATAATCGAGTTGCGTGATGGCCCGCAGGCAGTCCTGAATCGTAGTTTCTTCGTTGCGGACGGCAATCAGAATACTAACTGGGGAAGACGCCCGGCCAACGTTCGGCCGGGATGGGGCCATCCGGTCCGGGTCCATCCCGGCCGGGTCAGTAGCCGGCATAAACGGGTTGCGGAACGGCCCGGAATGAATAGCCCTGCTCAGCAAAATGAGCCAGCATCCGGGGTAATACGTAGCGCATCGTTGGCCAGGCTTTCAGGCTGTCGTGAAAGACCACGATGGAGCCAGGCTCAGTGTGCTGAATCGTTTTACGCAGGCACACATCGACGGGCAAACTTTGGTCAAAATCACCGGTCAGCACATCCCACATCACAATGGAATAATCGTCCATAACCGGGGGTACCTGCGATTTTTTGATGCGTCCGTAGGGCGGGCGAAACAGAGCTGTTTCAATGCCTAACTCACGCTGGCATTTTTGGATATTTTTCAGATAGTCAACGTCGTCGGTTTTCCATCCATTAAGGTGATTGAAGGTGTGATTGCCGACCATATGCCCGGCTTCAAGCACTTTGGACAGCACATCGCGGTGTTTGCGAACATTGTCGCCGATGCAGAAAAACGTCGCCTGAGCCGAAAATTTATCCAACTGCTCCAGCACAAACTCCGTCACGTCTGGAATTGGCCCATCGTCGAACGTCAGGTAGATTGTCGGTTCGACTTTGTCGTCGATCTTCCACCAGAACTCAGGATAGACCGTTCGGAGCAAAAAATTCGATTTATGAAGAAACAGAGCCAAAATTATTTAACGTTTAAGGTTTAAGGTTTAAAGTTCATTCCAGCCCTGGAACGTTGACCCTTTACCCTTAAACACCACTAACTCAACTTTCGTCCTTTCCAGACATATCCTTTTCCCTGGGCCGCTAACCCGAAGAAAAGTACATAGAGCGGGTAGATTAACTGGGTTAGCGGAATAACTCCTACCGACGATTTTTTTTGTAAAAAAACAAGAATTTGCCGTAAAAACAAAAACTCCGGTATAACCTTCAGGCCAATAACGATAAGTGTAGTATTTCCGTTTAAAAATTTGAATAACCAGCCCAGCACGGCCAGCATCGGAGCGGCATTACTCAAAAAGACAAACACCGCCAGCAGCGAAGGCAGGTAACTGGTGTAGGCCCTCCACTTACTGGCCCACCGTTTCCGCTGGTTATAAAACGCCCGCCAGGACTGATGCGCCCGGGTCTGGACAAGTGCATCTGCATTTTTCAGGAATCGAACGCCGTTGGGGTACAGGGCTGCAATTTTATGCATCAAAAACTCATCGTCGCCCGATGCCAGATGATCGACACCCGCGAAACCACCCACTTCGGTAAATACGTCTTTTACGTAGCACAGATTGGCTCCGTTGCACATGGTTGGGTAACCGAGGGCCATTGTGCTGGCTCCTGACCCGATCAGGCTGGCAAATTCAACGGTTTGCAGCGAATCGAGAAGGGTGCGTTCAGCCGTGAACGTTACCGGGCCGGAAATAAGTTTGGCACCGGTTTTCTGGTAAAAAGCGGCCAGGGTTGCCAGCCAGTTTGGGCCCGCCCGGCAGTCGCCATCCGTCGTCACGATCAGGCTGCCCACTGCCAGGGCGACACTTTGAGTGATGGCTCGTTTCTTGGGCGACGCCGTGCGCTCGCTGGCCAAAGGCAGCGGGTGCAGCGCAAAGGAAGCTGTTTGAGCGTATTTCTGAACGATGGCCAGGGTTTGGTCGGCAGATGAATCGTCGGCAACGATCACGTCAAACCGGGTATAGGTCTGATGGCTAAGGTCGTTCAGCAGATTTTCGATAGTGTCCGCTTCGTTTCTGACGGGAATAATGACGGTGATGAACGGAGCCTTCAGGGCCGTTATGTCAGGTCGAAAATCGGGCATCCGCAGCCAGGCAAGCCAGAGCGTGAGCGTAAACAACGCGTAGAGCAGGCTAATCGCCACTAAAAAAATTGTCATTCGGCGGTGAGTTTCAATTTCCAGACCCAAATCAATCCCACCAGCACGGGCATCAGAATATTAGCAATCCAGAGTGTCAGTGTTGCCGTGATCACCACCGGAGCGGAAATCCCAGCCGGGGTAAAGACCCATAACGCAGCCGCTTCCCGAACGCCCAGATCACTCAGTAGGTTGAAAGCAGGCGTCATGGTTTTAACCAGAAATACCAGCCCAATACCCGATGCAGCCATGCCCATGGGCAGCGCGATACCGACCAACCGGATGGCGATGTAAAACTGAACCGAAAAAACCAGGTACCGCAGCGCTGCTGCCGTAAGCGCCTGCCCGATTTCCTGATCTGAATACAATCGGGCAACGTTCCAGTAAGGGGCGAATCGGCTCAACCCCGGCCGTTTTTCCAGCCATTCGAGCCACCGACGGCGGGCCAGGCCGAAGGCGATTCCGCCGACCGACAGTACACTCAGCACCAGCAGCAGCCATTGCCCGGTTTGGGTGTTTCGGTCGGGAACAACCGTTAACTGATGTGCCCAGGCAACGGTGCCAAACACCAGCGCGACGTAGAACTGCATCCCGCCCGATACCAGCGAAGCCCCAATGGCGGCCCCCCGCCCATCTGACCGCAGCGAGAGCACCCGCCCGGCGGTATCGCCCAACTGCGCGGGCAGCGCAAATCCCAGCGATACGCCCGCCAGCACACCCCGGCAGGCATCCCGGAAGGACGTTTGCTCGACGCGACGGAGCAGAATCTGCCATTTGAGGGTCTCAAAGCCCCAGTTGACGGGGATAAGCACCAACAACCCAATGGCCCAGCGTTCGGGATGGTCGACGGTTTGTAGCTGCGACCGAACAATGGCCCAATCGAACGGCTGTTGCCATAGCACATGAGCGATATACGCTACGAGGCTGGCAAAAACGACGAGTTTGGCCCAAAAAATGATTTTTTTACCTGGTTTCAGCGACAAATCGTATGAGAACACGTTACTTTGTAAGAGAGCCAACACCCAGCCATGACACCTCCAGCTAATTCACCGGTCATTCTTCCCAAACCGCCGATCTCTGAGAAAATTATTCTTGGGGTTGACCCAGGCACACAGGTTGCCGGGTACGGCATCATTTCGGTGAAATCGGGCGTGATGAGCATGATGCAGTACGGCGTGGTTCAGTTGAGCAAATATACTACCTATCAACTGAAGCTTCAGAAACTCTACGAAACCATCCTGCGGCTCATTGACGATTACCACCCCGATGAGATGGCGATTGAAGACCCGTTTTTCGGCAAAAACGTGCAGGTGATGCTTAAACTGGGCCGGGCGCAGGGCGTGGTGATGGCGGCTGCCCTCTCGCGCAACATTCCGATTGTGGAGTATGCTCCCCGGCGCATCAAGCAGTCGGTAACAGGCAACGGCAATGCGTCTAAAGACCAGGTCTCGCACATGGTCAGTCATTTGCTTCGGGAAGAGTTGAATCCGCAATTTTTCGACGCAACCGATGCACTGGCCATTGCTGTCTGCCACCACTTCCACGAAAACGCGCTGCCGGTCGCGCCGGGCAAAAAAACCAAAAAAGGAGCCTGGGGCGCCTTTGTGAGCGAAAACTCAGGCCGGGTAATGTAAATTACGTAAACCTTTAGCGATAAATGGAAACGACCTTCACACTTCGCAAAGACGAGTTAGACACCGAATTTTTGGAATCGGTTAAGCGGCTGTTCAAGAATGCCCGTGAACTACAGATTACAATTAGTTCGGCAACAGATTTCGATTTGACTAAGTCCGAATCGCCATCAGAATACATAACCCGATTGGAAAAGGCTGCACATAATCTCGCAACTGGGAACAATCGGGTTGTGATGACAGATGAGCAATTTGATGATTTCACCCTCAATCTGCTCAAATGAGGAATATTATTTTTGAGCAGGATCTATTCGATGATTACGCCGATTGGGCTATTTACAACAAATCTATTTTTAAACGTATCTACGAAATCATTCGTGACATTCGGCGGCATCCCTTTGATGGTATTGGCAAACCAGAGCCTTTGAAAGGAAATCTATCAGGCTACTGGTCTGGACGCATTACTGACGAACACCGACTGGTTTATAAGCTTGACACAAACGGCGATATATTAGTTATTTCGGTTAAAGGTCACTACGGCGACAAGTAAGCCTTGCCTCACGAGAATGCACTGCCCGTTGCGCCGGGCAAAAAAACCAAAAAAGGAGCCTGGGGCGCCTTTGTGAGCGAAAACTCAGGCCGGGTAATGTAATTCTCAGGCTGACCGGGGCTGGATCAAATCCCATAAATTTCCGTACAGGTCTTCAAAAACAGCGACTGTTCCGTAGGGTTCCTCGACGGGTTCTCTTACGAATCGGATGGTATCCGCTGACATGCGGGTATAATCGCGCCAAAAATCATCGGTATGTAAAAAGAGAAAGACGCGCCCGCCCGTCTGATTGCCAACGCGGCTTTTTTGCTCGTCTGTAGCCGCTTTTGCCAGCAACAGGCAACAGTCCGTTGAGCCGGGTGGAGCCACCAATACCCACCGTTTTGTTTCGCTCAGTGCAGTATCTTCCAGAAGGATGAAGTTAAGCTTTTGGGTATAAAACCGGATGGCCTCGTCATAATCGTCTACTACTAAGGCAATGTGTGCGATTCGTTGATTCATTATCGAGTGGTTCGATGCTACAATGGCTCAAACGGAAAGTACGCAGGATAGTTGTTGGTTTGACGCCAAAACGTACCCCTCATGCTTTTTTCAGCAAACGATTCACCTGCCCGCCTATCCGCGTAGCTTTCAGTTTATTACCCGAATCATCGGGCACGAACGCATGGCCCTGCAACAAATTCGCGTTCGACTGCTGCACCATTCATTCAGCATACGTCAGCCAGCCTGACTATCAATCGAAGCCTCGGACCGTGAAAATGCCGACCCAACCGTTCGGCAGTACGTTGAAAGCTTCTTCAACCGTGCCGTTCCAGAAAACGCCCCTTAGTTCAAACACGATTACGAAGGTTCCGATGACCGTAGCGACGGACCGATACCCGCCCACTTGAAAGCGGCTATGCCGGGCCAATCCGTCACGATTCCCATTACAAACGGGTGCGTAAATCCTGGCACCTGGCAGGGCGTATGCCACAACGGCGGACCGTCTCGGTGAGCACCGCAACGATGGCAGTCGCCGGAGGCTGGTTCTGACGGTCTGGGGAGAATGAATAATGAATAATGAATAATGAATAATGAATAATGAATAATGAATAATGAATAATGAATAATGAATAATGAATAATGAATAATGAATAATGAATAATGAATAATGAATAATGAATAATGAATAATGAATAATGAATAATGAATAATGAATAATGAATAATGAATAATGAATAATGACAACAGAACGCATTATTCATTATTCATTAAAATTGGTCAGTACGTTTCGTACTCATAATACAAGGTTTCCACAGCGGTGCCACCGGTTGTGGTGATCCGAATAGTTGGCAGATTGGCGCTGTTGTAGGCATAATTATACGTTGTACTGCCCGCAGAAAGCACATTGTTCTGGCTTAAGTTGAACAGGTTATCAATACCCCCATAGTAAGTATAAATAGTACTGGTTGCGGCATTACCAACCCCCGGCCCAAATCTACCCGGCGCTGGAATGAGAAAAACGCCATAGAAGGGGTTTACTTTGTCGTCGAAGGTAAAGGGCGTGCTTGTCGTTCCATCAACAACTGGAACCATAGGGCCTCCTAAGCGAATAATCTTCACGGTAGCAGTGGCAAGCGTCAGATTATTTCCGGTGAAGGCAAACGTGCCACCTGCACTATAAATAAGACCAGCCACATTAACGCTTTTGCCGTAGCCTGACGGTTGATTACCAGAAGTATAGCTGGGTGATATACTAAGCGTGGATGGCGAGTGTCTCAAATTAGAGACCTGACCCGCCCCATTATAGGAGTAGGTATAGGTATCTCCATCAAAACTGTAAAGTGGCGCCCGTCTGACAAACGTGTGCTGGACCTGGGTAAGCCGGTTTTGACCATCATACTGATAGGTCGTGTTCTCAACTGGCGCTACGCTGCTGTCGGGTGTCTCGTAGCCAATAATCAGGCTTAGGCGATTCTGGCTATCATACTTAAAGGCACTAACTTTGGTCGGGCTATTGGGCGTTTCCTGGGTGATGGTTTTGACCCGCAGGCGTTCAGGGCCTGACCCCGGCGACACCACCGGAACCCGGTGATCGATACAGGACAGAACAGTAGCAACAAACAGGAGGCTGAGAAGCCACTGGCGGAGATGTGTAGGTTTCATGACGATTTAATTATAGGATGTTTTGACTAAATCGCTTAGACCTCAAAAAGGTAAGCGACTGTAAGGCAAAAAAAGTATAAAATTATCAATTTACCCTTCTTTGCTATCCAAAATCAGCAGAAATGTAGCCTACACCTGATTCATTTTCATCTTTTTACACTATTTCAGTAGATTCACAGAACGGTCATTTGTTACATTACGCTAAGCTACCGCAGCAATCGCCATACTTCGGCCACACTCGTGACCGGCAACTGACACGCTCGGTTGTAGCAGACATAGATGGCTGTTTGCCCGTTAAGTGTCCCTCGCTGCTGTAGAAGCGGCAGATCGCTTTTGTCAGTCGTTCCACAGAGAACTTTGTTTGGATAAAATTCTGCATCCAACTCGGCCCGGAACCGGTCAGCGTCGGGGCCAACGATGGCGATTTCGGCGGTGGGCCGGGCACGAAGCGCAAACTGAGCCGCCCAGTTGGTGAGATAGTCGGCGTTTTGCTGCACCAATGGCTGCACCCGCCCCAGCATCTGCTCGGCGCGGTTCGCGTAGTCGGGCCTTTCGAGCAACAAACTGAGTGTGTGCAGGTTTTCAGCCATTATCGAGTTTGACGATGGTATCACGTTGTCGAACAGTTCTTTACGGCGGGCAATGAGTTCTTCGCCATTTTTATCGGTGAAGAACAACATTGGGTCCGGGTCCGTGTTTTCAGTCCGATCGGTATCGCTGAAATTAGTCAGCACGTACTGCATCAGTTGGTCAGCTTCCATCAGCCAGCTTTCAGTGAAGGTGGCCTGATACAACGCCAGCAACCCATCGATCACGGCGGCATAATCGTCTAAGAAACCAGCCTGCCGGGCGCGACCCAATTTATACGTATGCCAAAGGCGACTGTTGCGGCTGTCGCGCATCTTTTTCAGGAGAAAATAAGCTAACCGAAGAGCGAGGGTCAGGAATTCCGGTTCGCCAAAAACGCGGTAGGCCGTAACCAATCCTTTCAGTATCAGCCCATTCCAGGAGCACAGAATCTTGTCGTCCAGGCCCGGTCGGATGCGCTCGTTCCGCACGCGCAGCAGCCGGGTATGGGTGGCATCCAGTCGCACGTTCAAATCGGCCTGCGACCAGCCCATTCGTTCGGCAAAGGCGTCGTCGGACTCGGTTCGGTGCAGGATGTTACGGCCGTGTTCCCAGTTTCCCTCGTCCGTCAGATTGTACAGTTTGGCAAACCATTCGTAATCCCCACTCAAAATCTCCTGCAACTCCGGTGTGGTAAACGTGTAAAATTTACCTTCTACGCCTTCGCTGTCGGCATCGAGGGCGGAGTAGAAGCCGCCTTCGGGGCTGAGCAGTTCACGCTGGGCAAAGCCAATCGTCTGATAGACAACGTGTTTATAGAGCGGACTTTTCGTCAAACTATAGGCTTCGGCGTAGAGCGTCAGCAGTTGCCCGTTGTCGTAAAGCATTTTCTCAAAGTGGGGCGCAAACCAGTCGCCGTCCGTTGAGTAGCGGGCAAACCCACCGCCAAGCTGGTCATAAATCCCACCCAATGCCATCCGGTCGAGGGTTAGCCTGACCTGATGCAGGGCACTTTCATTACCGGCCGACGCAGATACGGTTACGTCATAATACCACAGCAGAAACCGCCAGATACCCGGCATCGGAAACTTGGGCGCCCGGCGCATACCCCCTTTCTCATCATCGGCTTTTACGGCCACTTTGCGATACAGTACCTCCAGGGTTTCGGGAGCAAACAGCGGGTCGTTTTGGGTCAGGCCGTAGCGTTCGGCATTGGTCAGGTTGAGTTCCGTGGCGAACCCTTCCGCCGACTGTGCGAGGTCGTCGCGGTGTTCGTCAAAAGCGGCCCGAATGCTAGCCAATAAATGAAGCCAGTTCGCCTTGGGCAGATACGTCAGGCCATAAAATGGTTTGGCATCGGGCATCAAAAATACGTTGAGTGGCCAGCCGCCCTGCACACCCATCGCCTGCACGGCATCCATGTAAATCGCATCGACATCGGGGCGTTCCTCGCGGTCAACTTTAATGCAAATGAAGTGTTCATTCATCACCCGTGCCACGTCGTCCTTCTCAAACGATTCGCGCTCCATCACGTGGCACCAGTGGCAGGCCGAGTAGCCAATGCTGACCAGAATGGGCTTGTCTTCCTGCACGGCTTTGGTCAGGGCTTCGTCGCCCCAGGGATACCAGTCAACTGGATTTTCGGCATGTTGAAGCAGATACGGGCTGGTTTCGTATTGGAGTTGGTTAGGCATAGTTTAAAAAAAGGGGGTAACACAGAGACGCACCGAGAGCACAAGAGATTCACAGAGAAAAATAGTTTTGAGAAATCTCTGTGATATACCCTTCAGTTGATAACTATTTTTTTTGTTTGAATCTGAGTCTTATTCTGAATTCGGAGAACATACAGCCCGGCGGATAAATTTGCGATCGGCAACACTTCCTTAACACTGTTAACCATCCTATTAACCACCGTTTGGCCGGTTGTGTTCAGCAAAATAAGTTCGGTCGATGCACCAGGCAGTTGCCCGAACGAGACTGTTAATGTCGTTTGAGCGGGGTTCGGAAATATCGTTATAACAGGCAGGGCGGGTTCTGTCGCCGTGACGGTTCCCATCTCGAAGCGGCAGAGATAAACTTCCCGGCCCGTTAGCTCGATGGTCTGCTGCCACGATTTATAGCGGACCGTGAGACTGGTTTTTGCGCCCTCGGCAGCGTATGGATTTTGGGCAGCAATCAGGATTTTATTTTCCTTCACAACGCCCCGCCAAACGGGCAGTTGCCGGTCCATCAGGTCGCGGGCAGGCGTTTCAATAACCAGTTCGTAGCTCCCCTGAAACATGTCGGCAAAGCGCGATAGCCGGTACAGGCCGTGCGTAAAATGTTCGTAGGCTGCGTAGGTATCGGTGCGGGTAGCCGTAAGCGTTGGGTTCTCCCACAGCCACAGCCCGGCGGCTCCCGAAAAGAACGGAAAAATCGCCGTGGCTTCGGCCATAAACGGCTGAATAAACTGAAGGCCACTGCCCGAACTGTCATGGTAGCGAAGCCACACCCAGGGCACCACTGGCTTGTTGCTCCAGGCCCGGTTCACTTCAACCTGAAAAAGCAAATAGGCAAGGTAATCCTGGGCAAGCGGATTCGGGTAGTCGTAGTAATAATAGGCCGAAGGCGAGAGAGCGTCTAACTGGTCATAATACGGGCCGCCAATGCCGCGCCCGGTCGAATCCTGAACCAGATAATTCGTCCGGCTGAGGTTGGTTTTCCAGTCGGCCCAGGTAAAGGTGGGCACGTTCAGGTAGGCGTTCAGCACGGGCGTATCGGCATAGCTGCTCACGCTGATACCCGTGAGGTCGGCATGTTGACGAATGTACCGAAGACTCTCGGCGTACAGGTTCCGCATGGCTTTTTTATAGGCGGCCACAAA
Source organism: Spirosoma areae (assembly GCF_054781775.1). Classification (NCBI taxonomy): domain Bacteria; kingdom Pseudomonadati; phylum Bacteroidota; class Cytophagia; order Cytophagales; family Cytophagaceae; genus Spirosoma; species Spirosoma areae. Next base: position 135,948 of record NZ_BAAGTT010000001.1, read on the forward strand.
GTCGGCGTCGGACAGTTTACGATAGATTTCCGGCACGCGGGCATCGGATTTGATTTTCAGAATCCGGGCATCGGTTTCCAGAATCCGCTCGACATCCAGCGCCAGTCGATTGATGGGGAGAACATACAGCCCGGCGGCATTTTTCTGTCCCCCGGCTATATCCGACAAGAACCGGTCCCATTTGGCCCGGTAGGCATTGAGGTCATTTGCCCAGGGGCTTTCAATGGTTTCCCAGGGTTGGTTCAGGCCGGTGGCAACGCCATAATAGACCAACGCCCGTTGTTTCGCCTGCACCAGCGACCCATATTCACTGTCCTTAATATCAACTAAATGGCTAAACCCGTGCCGAAGCGGGCTGGCTTGCCCATCCGTAAAACGCGGACCACCGTAAATGACCGGAAAGGGCAGGGTGAAATTCGGGAATTTGTTCCACTCAATCTGGTTAGGCTGGCCAACGGGCGTGAAGGTGAGCCGGTCGGCGCATTGTTGCTGGGCGGTGGCTGATGGCCTGAGAAAAAGCCCAAACAGGGCCAACCCAATAAAGAAACTACCAAATGGAACCCGCATTGCTTGAAGTTTCGCCAAAACTACGGAATTTTAAGGGCGGAAAATTCTGCTTATAGATACCGGAGGCAGACCAGGTTTATCTTTGACTAAAATTTTCAGGCAGGATTACAGCATTTAGGTTCTATCAGAGACTGTCTAAATTTCGTAAAACCGAGCCAACAGAAATCTACTTTTTAGACAACCTCTCAAATCCCCGGTAATCCTGCCTGAAAAACTTGTCTTACCCGTCAACTGGCACAACAAAACTTATTAAACAACCCGTTATGAAAACCATCCGACTTCTGCTTATGTTCACCTTGCTGTTGAGCACCCTGACCCAGTGCAAAAAAGACGACGGCAACAACCCCGTTCCCACCGCAGCCTCTCAAACAGAATTATTAGTGGCTAATAACTGGCGGACGGTTCGCGTATTGACGCCCGATGGGCAGGAAATCAACAAAAACCGCCTGAATCTGGCCACGCAGGTGCTGTATGACCTCAATATGCAGTTTCGGAACAACGGCACCGTTCGTGCGCTCGACCCTAAGCAATCCAATTCGGTCATTAACGGCGGCACCTGGAAGCTCACCGCCGACAACCAATCCATCGACGTAGACGTATCGGGTTTCAGGGGAAACTTCCCCATCGTTCAACTCAATAAGAACAAACTCATCCTGCGCCAGCGGGCCCCTGTCGACGGTAAGGACGCCGACATTAACCTTGACTTTGACCCAACCCTTTAATGGTGAACGAGTGAATGAGTGAAAGGCTGGCGCAAGCAACGTTCACTCATTCACTCGTTCGCTCGCTTGTTGATTATGAAATTTGAAACCGAACCGGGCTTTTTTGTGGCTGCTGATGGCTGGGGCGACCCGGCAAATCGGCCCGTTCTGCTCCTGCATGGCGGAGGCCAAACCCGCCACTCCTGGGGCGATACGGCTCAGGTTCTGGCCGACGCGGGTTGGTATGCGCTGGCCCTCGATGCCCGTGGGCATGGCGACAGCGACTGGTCGGCAGAGGGGCAGTATAGCATTGAGTATCTGGCGAATGACCTGCGGGCCGTTTGTTCGCAACTCAGCCAGAAGCCCGCCCTCGTAGGGGCGTCGATGGGGGGCATGACCGCCCTGATTGCCGAAGGAGAACGATTACCTGGCACTGAATCCATTTGCTCAGCCATTGTTCTGGTCGATATTGCCCCGCGCACCGAGCAGAAAGGCATCGAGCGAATTTTTTCGTTTATGAGCCGAAATCAGGATGGATTTGCCTCACTGAGCGAAGCCGCCGAGGCTGTTGCCGCCTATCTCCCCCATCGGTCGCGGCCGTCGGACCATAGCCGGTTAGAAAAAAACTTACGGCAGCGCAACAGCTCGACCGGCGAACTGCGCTATTACTGGCATTGGGACCCTAAAATGCTGTCGGTCTGGCGGCAAAATACCGGCCCCGACCGACAGATAAGCAACGAAGAACGGCTCTACCTGGCTGCCCATGCCCTCACCGTGCCCACGCTCATTGTGCGCGGGGGCATCAGCGACGTAGTAAGCGAGAAAGTCATGGCCGAATTCTTAGATGCCGTTCCGCATGTGCAGAGCGTGAGCGTTGCCGACGCAGGCCACATGGTTGCAGGCGACTCGAATCATGCGTTTACGAAAGCAGTGATAAATTTTTTAATGAGTGAATTAGCGAATGAGCGAATGAGTGAATAATTTACGCTACCCTCTTCTATTCGCTCATTCGCTAATTCATTCATTAAATGCTGAAAAACTCCCCCCGTATCCTCACCGCCTGGACACTTTATGACTGGGCCAATTCGGTGCATTCCTTGGTGATTGTGTCCAGCATTTTCCCGGTTTATTTTTCGGCAACGGCCCTCAACGACGCGGGCGGGCCGATGATTGATTTCCTGGGCATTTCAATTAAAAACTCGGTGCTGTTTTCGTACACCATTTCGGCGGCTTTTCTGTTTACGGCCCTGCTCTCGCCCATTTGCTCGGCTATTGCCGACTACAGTGGCCGGAAGAAAACGTTCATGAAAGTCTTCTGTTATACGGGAGCCGTCAGTTGCAGTCTGCTGTATTTCTTCACCCAGGAAACCACCACCTTCGCCGTTATCTGCTTCTGGCTCAGCCTGATTGGCTGGAGCGGCAGTATCGTCTTCTACAACTCTTACCTGCCCGACATCGCCACCGAAGACCAGTATGACCGGCTGAGTGCGCGGGGGTTTTCGATGGGGTATCTGGGCAGCGTGCTTCTGATGGTATTCAACCTGCTGGTGATTCTAAAACGCGACTGGTTTGGTAACATCTCCGAAGCAATGGCCTCCCGGATTGCTTTCCTGACAGTGGGCCTGTGGTGGGTCGGTTTTGCACAAATACCGTTTAGCCGCCTGCCCAACGCGGTCCGACGTTTCGGCCTCAAAAAGGGCGTAGCAACGAGTGGTAATTATCTACTCAACGGCTTCAACGAGTTGCGCCACGTATGGACCGAGTTGCAGGAGCGGCCCTTAGCCAAGCGGTTTTTAGTCGCATTTTTTGTGTATAACATGGCCGTGCAGACGGTGATGTACGTGGCCACAATTTTCGGGAGCGCCGAGTTGAAACTGCCCGGTCAGAGTCTGATCATCACCATTCTGCTGATTCAGTTAGTAGCGATTCCGGGGGCCTATGGATTCTCACGGCTGTCGGGCCGGATTGGCAACACCTACGCTCTCATGACGGCCGTTGTCATCTGGATTGGCGTTTGCACAGCCGCTTATTACGTGCAAACCGAGTCGCAGTTTTTCGGGCTGGCAGCCATTGTAGGGCTGGTGATGGGCGGCATTCAGTCGCTGTCGCGCTCGACCTATTCCAAACTCATTCCGGCTACCACCGACACGGCTTCGTATTTCAGCTTCTACGACGTAACCGAAAAAACGTCCATCGTGTTGGGCACGTTGGTGTATGGCCTGATTGAGCAGCTCACCGGTAGTATGCGGAACAGCATACTGGCTCTGCTCGTGTTGTTTGTCATTGGTTTCGTGTTACTGTGGCGCATTCCCTCACAAAAAGTTTATCGCGTTCATTTGGAGAACGCAGAAGTTTTGTAAGTTTGTACTCCCTTCGGGAATAACTAATTGACAATGTAAAATGAATAATGTAACTGCATCGACGCGGACATTTTCCATTATACATTATCCATTATCCATTGTAAAAAGGAGGTTAGCTCAGTTGGTTCAGAGCGCTGCTTTGACAGAGCAGAGGTCAGCGGTTCGAGCCCGCTACTTCCTACTAAAAAAACCTCGAGATCGGGCTGATTTCGAGGTTTTTTTATGACTAATTGTATCTGCACTGTATCTCGTTTTCACGTATGTGGATACGGTCAATGTATCTGATTTGTTATAAGGGTATGCTCCCCTCATAATGTAATTACACTTTCATCCCCCGCTACGTTACGCACTTTCAGCCAGAGTGGATGGACCTTACTCTGACTTATGCCCTCACAGAATTGGCCAGTCTTTTTGCCGTTTAGTAGCACGAAGCCTTTCTTATTAATTTTTAGGTCAACATCACTTTGCCAGGCACTGGCTTTCTGCGTACAATCCAGGCTCAGGTACTCAATCAAGTCAAGCCCTTCATCGCTAATCGTGATGGGCTTGAATTTGGTGGCTTTCTTCCTGCTTTTTGTCGTCACGACCCTATTTGAACTTTCATAAAAACTGAATACAAAAGACTTATATTTCTATACTCTTTCTTGATTTTTGTCGAGCCGCAACTGTTAGGGTATGTTTTCTGTCGGACGGGACCCGCCCCACCTGTTTAACCCGGCTAAAAGGGGGCATTTGCTGTGTCAGCGGAAACCTGAAAATGGCAGCCTAAACTTAACCTCTGAGACGTGCGGCCTACCGACCGAATTCGTCCTGCGAGCACTTTATTGACCCCACTCAACGCCCGACAAAGGACTAATAGTGAACCAATTAGGCGAAAATGGTGAGTAGCCTCACCCTTATACCTTTTATCCGTTGGGCTGCAAACCTTCCTGCGGGGCGTGCTCGCTGTCTCCAGAAAGTTGCCCCACGCGAATCGAACAACAACGCACAATCCAATTTTATGCCAATGGGCGATGAAAAATAATGCGCTTCATCTGATTTATCCAACCGCCCTTTCAGGGACTTGTAGTTTTTTATCAAAAAAACAGCGTAAATATCCCCAATATTCTTTCTTAATATTTTTATCATCTTGCCTAATCAACTCCACATAAATTAAGAATGATAGAACAAAGGAACCAAATAGTATTAAAAGTTCTAAAGTGTGGCTATCATTCTTAATAATAATGAACCTCACAGAATCAAAAATAACAAAAAACCAGATACAAAACACCGACGAATATATCAGTGCAAGCCCTTTATCATGCCACATTGAAAAGTAACCAAAAAGCTTTCTGCCTCGTGAAGCTCTACTGCCAAATGTACCTTCTCGCGACTCATTCATTAATAGTTCTATCTCTTTTGCCCGGCCAACATAGGCGTCATAAATTTCGGTATTTCTTTGGTCATAATATAGAATTCCTAATGTTACCACTAAGCCAAATAATCCAATGGTGATACTTTGGCTTGGTGAGTTTTTTATTTCAGTAAACTTAAATGCTATCACGGTTGCAATAGGTAAAAATCCTAATAGCTTAAATCGTATTTCCGATAAATGGAAAATATATTTGACAGTATTTTCATAATCAATTTTTAAACGGTCGAATTCCTGAGTTTCCATATTATTTTGTTATTTTGTCTTTCTTGTCAAGTTGCGGCTACCAGGGCGTTTGCCCTGTCACAAACCACTTGTCTAACTTGTCCAACCCGGCCAAGCGGGGCGTTCAACCTGTCGCAAGCAAGCCCGAAATGAAAGCCAAAGGTCCACCTGTCGGAGACGTATACTCTGTCGCCCGGAGCCTGCACACACGAACTTTTTTTAACCCTGTTTGGCACGCCCAACGCCCGAAAGGGCTGATGGGCAACAAGTTACTTGCCTGAACGCGAGACACTTCCGACCTTTACACCTTTTCCATTGTTGGGCTGAACCTCTCCTTCCGGACGTGCTACCTGTCGCCCGACAGGCCGCCCACGCGAAGCGAATCAACCAACGTCGTAAGAACTGACGGAGCAAATTATCTACTGCACCCGCACCATTCGACGGTAAAGTTCTACTGTTTTGATTTTTTTGTACACCGAATCTGCCTTCTTGTCAGCTTCCAGGTACATCTTGTCTTCGTGGATTTTCTTATAGGCTTCGGCACTGGGCCAAACGCCCTCGAAGAAATAGCGATATTTTTCTCCTCCTTCACTTTGAACTTTGTAAAGGGAATAGCCCGCGTCTTTGTACCCTAAGCGTTCAATGGCGGTGTTCATTTCTTTGAGTGATGCGGCCAATTCGGCTTCGGTTACGCCTTCTGGCATATCGAAAAGGTGAATACTTTTAATTTGAGCAGTTGAAGCCTTTTGGGCTTGCGCCTGTGCCACCGTTACAAGGCTGAATAACAGGCAGCAAAGGATGATTGACGTAAGATTCTTTTTCATCTTTTTCATGTTTTGCGCTTACTCTAAATTGGTTTTCGGCATCCCCATTTCAGAAATCACTTTTCAAGCATCATCTTATAACGTTTGGCCTGTCAGGGAGATGCTTTTTAGCCTTGCCTATCGGGACGTTTGCCCTGTCAGCCGAAAGCTGGAAATGGAAGCCTAAAAACCTGACCTCTGGGACGTGCAACCTATCGCCCGAACGCTGGCACACAAACACTTAATGGACTCGCACCCAACACCCACAACTGTTGATGGTGAGCAAGATACTCAAGACTGGCATATGAGTTAAGCGATATATTTAACAACACCCGTGTCAAAGGACACAAACTCGGCTGTTCGCCTTAGCCAAGCTGAAATGACAGATGCAGTAGCGGTCAGTTTTTGAGCCGCCTGAACAGCTTCTTCGCTCTCCCACCGGATTAGCATTAACCAATGTTCGGCGCCAAGATGAATCAATTCAGTGCTAATATGTCCTTGAAGCGTATGTGTGAATTTTTCAACCTCAGCTCTTCCTTCCAGGAATGCAGCTACATTCTCTGGTTTTACATTTAGCCGAATTACTTCAATGGCTTGATTAACTGTAAAATGTGTTGCCATATAGTTGACTTTAACGGACCTGATATTTTGACTGTCGGGGCAACTCCCCTGTCACACGAACGCTGAAATATAACGCCAAATTTAACTTGTCAAGGCGTTTCTCCTGTTAGCCGAAACCTGCTTTGCAAACCTAAACCTGCCTGTCGGGACGTGCTCCCTGTCGTCGGTAAACCAGACATTCATCAGGCCCTAATAGTCTCACTTTGGAAAATCAGGGTGTGCCTTTATTTTCCGAATTTGCCTTAAATGTCTATCGACATGACCGTAGTGGATAATATATTGCTGAACTACATCTTCTTGGTATTTATCATCAAATGGCCTGAAATATAATCTAAAGTTTTTGTCAGAATGACTTATCGAATTGATGATTTCATCATATTTAATATTGAATATTTTAAGATTATTACCGTCAGTAATTAAGCCGGTAGGAACTGTGTGGTCAGGTGACGTGTGTGGTCTTTGTTCATAAATGAATGAGGTAACTGCACTATCTGAAAGACTTTTTTTGGCCAGTTCCTGATTCTCACCCAGAAAAAAAGAATATCGTACATTCTGTTGGGTAAGTAAAGACCAATTGTAGAGGTGTTCCATTACCTGAGCAATATTCCATCGGCTGGTTTCTTCCTTAAAATTCCATTGTTTGGAGCTAAGAGTAACCGTTTACTTGTTAATCTCCTCCCGGGTTCTACGGTAGTTATCAATTAGTTTTTTCTTGTCGTCTTCTGACCAAGATTTTATTTGTGCATCTGAGGATAGATGAAACAAGAGTAGAACGCCTAACAAATGAATGATTTTCATACTGGTAATGGTTAAAGAAACAGCGATGTAATTGTGCGTTAAAACAAGAACATTGTATAGCAAATTTGTCAAGACAATTGGCTTGTAGACCGCAACTCTCCTAACGTGTCCAAAGCCTGCCTGTTAGGGAAGTGCAAGTTGTCGCCGGAACACTGGCACCCATGCCTTTTTTAACTGCCTGTTCGGTTCACCCAACACCCGCAGGGGTTGATGGCGGGCGAGTTATCCACCTGAACGCACGTACTTTCGACTTTTACATCCTCGCCTTTGTTGGGCTAACCGCTGTCATTCGGGACGTGCGGCCTGTCGCCGGGAAGCTGCCTTTCACACTTTTATGCTTCTATGTTCCACCCAACGACCGCAGGGGTTGATGGCGCGTAGCGCACATTTACACCCCTGCCCGGTTGGGCTGAAAACGCTGACCTTGCGGCCTGCTGCCTATCGACCGAAAAATACCCTACGCGGAGCGCACAATGCACAATCAACGTTTTTCGGCTTGGCGATGTTGCAGATTTTTAGCACTAAAGTTCAATAGAATTCCTAATACTATGCCTTGCACAAATGCTTCACAGAAGTAATTCAGCCGTCATATTGCCAAACCGATTTTAGCGGTTAGTTATTTATTTTTTCGTCTTTGTTGGGATTTCTCGTTTGTCACTAATTTATACTTGACCCGACATAGCTGCTATATAATAGTTTGAAGCATAAACACCAAGTAAAACAAATAAAACTTCTGGCTTTTTGTCATACGAAATATCATAATTGTAATGAAGTTTACCCCAATTGAATTTCGGGTCAAACTGAATTAGTTTTTCTTCCGCTTTGTTTTCAATTACGTATCTGTTGTGAAATACCCCTTTGGCTTTAAAAATAAATTCCTGTCCATCTTGAAAGGTCACTACAATTTGTCCTTTCCAATTCAATTGCAAATTGGCTATTTCCATTTCGTTCTTCGTTACGATAATGCTTGTTCCGAAGAAACCAACAGATTTAATTTCGTATGAATCAGAATTTGTCAAAGTAATTTCAGCATTATAAGAAAATAGACTCTTATAGGTTAGTTGTCCTAACAATCCTCCATTGTCAATCAACTGAAATGTTTTTTTGTCTGTGCATTCTACTTTCATTTTATTTTTTTGTTTATGTTTCTTTTGTGTCGAACAAATATATCGTCCGTTACAATGACCGCTAACTCGCCGATTTACGCACTTTCAACACAAAATACGCACTTCGCATTTCGTATTGCTGTAGTATTCCGTATTCTTGCCTAATCGGGGCGTTCCCTATGTCACAGAGAACCCGCCGAACAAGCAAAAAACCTGACCGCTGGGACGTGCGACCTGTCGCCCGAAACGCCGAAATGGAAACACTGCTTTTACGAACCACCCAACAGAGTATTGTACGCAATATTGCAGAACTACTTATGGTAGATTATCAGTCGCTTTGGACTATGCAATTTCCTGACAGCCGTTGTTGCGTCGGTTCACAAGTAAAGGAATAAGTTAGCTATAAAACTTCCAAATTATGTTTTGGCGAATTGAGCAAACGGGTGTTATAATTTTCAGTGCAACGATTTAGCTATTCGCTTTACTCACTGGATGATTTGGCGAGATTTGATGAGTGAGAGAACAACAACTGGTTTATCGACAGTTCGGGTTCGTACCGAAGGCAAGCTAAAAAGTTTGACCAGAGACCTTATTAATCTACAATTTAGGTATCGCTATCAGTATGTAGACACCAGCAATCAGGTAATGACTCCTGAAGGTTGCTCATGAAACTAAACTAAGCACAGTAGTATTTGGTAAAACCAAATCTATTCCCCCATAGTTGCACCATGAATTCTCACAGCCAATATCAATCCAAGCGCACGTTCTGCTTCTGGCAGACGGCGGGGCATGATATTGACTAAAGAAAAACATACGTTTTTGTCAAAATCCCCCTGTCGCATCCAAATCGGCAGGGGGATTTTCATTTTATCCATATCAAGAAATTAATCTATCAAGTCCGGTATGCTCTACGGCGGGGCAACAGTCTGCAAAACTGTCGGAACTGACGGTCGGCCGACAGCGGCCGACTCCAGTACTGGACTCCATGATGCTTTAGCTCAGTTGGTTAGAGCTTCTCACCGCACGGGCGGCCCCGTTTTAATGAGAAGGCCCTGGGTTCGAGTCCCGCATCACCATGGAACTGTTACCAAGATGGTCAAGGTGCTGGTCTGAAAAACCAGTTATGCCAGTTCGGGTCTGACCGGTTCCACAACTATATAAGTAACTCAGTGGGTAGAGAAGCGAATTCGAATCCGCAAGTCGGGGTGGTCAGCCGTTGCCGGTCAATCCCTTCCTGGTATGTCCAAAGGCCTCATAGTTCAATTGAAAGAGCGTCAGGTTTCGGCCCTGAAGGCTGGCACAGAGACGCCTATGCGGTTCGAGTCTCTCCGAGGTCACCACATTTATTGGGGTGTAGTATACGGGTGGTAGGGAAGTTTTGCCGGGCCAACAAGGCCCTATTTAACGATTTTGTACATCATCCCGTCTGGCTTCGTAAACAGATACATTTCCCCAAAGGCATCCTGCCCAATCCGCAAATCTGCTTTAGTGTCTTTGCTAAGTTCTTTCAGCGTTGTTTGTTTACCATCTATTCTGAGCGGGAACTCATGGATGGTGGCCTGCGAACCTTCCTTAATTTCCTTAAGATTTACGTAGAAAACCCTTCCCCTGACAATTTCCCCAAAAATATATTTGCCCTGTAGTTGAGGCACCTGGCTGCCCGTGTATTCAAAGCCGCCCATAATGGCGTTCCCTTCATCGTGGTCGAATTGAGCCACCGGGTAAGAATACCCATACGTCGCATCATTTTTGGGCAGAGAATACACGCGGTTCGTGTTGGCCGGGGATTCTATCAGAAACGTTCCTTCCCGATCAGGCCATCCGTAGTTTTTGGCGGGCTTTAGCAGATAAAGCGACTCGACCTGCCGCTGGCCTATGTTGGAAACGAGGATCCGGCCTTCTTTAGTCCAGGAAATGCGGTTGGGATTTCGAAAGCCGCCCGCATACACTTCATCTAACCCGTCTTTATCGACGTAGGGGTTGGATTTCGGAATGCCGTATTGGCCATTTTTACTGGTTCTGCCCGTAGGATTTATCCGAACTACTTTGCCCCAGATATGATTTTTGTTTCTGGGAATAAACGGATACCCCTGCTCAACGGCACCGCCATCGCCTATGCCAATGTACAGCAACCCATAATCGGGATCGGTTGGCGTTGCATAGGGATTAAAGGCAATTTCCTGCATGCCATGAATCTGGCCGACTACGTTGATCCGAAGCAGTTCACGGGGCTTTCCCGAAAAAACCCTCGAATCGGGGTGTTCCACCGTCCATTCGGTAACGACCCATTGAAGCTGAACGGGAATGCTGTCGGCATACGCAAAATCGGCTTTTACGGCATTGCCCGGCTCAGAATGGGTCGTATAAAAAAGTCGGTTTTTAGCGTAGTCCGGATGAAAGGCAAAGCTGCCTAAACCCGTGGCGAAGCCGGGTGAACTGGTAAAGTTTTTAAACTGATTCGTTACGTCAAAATACACTTCCGGCTGGTTAGCGCCAGTCAATATGTAGATTTTCCCCTGTAGATCGGCCACCAGCATTTCCTTCGTGATCGGATGAAACCCCATCTTATTAATTCGGGTGCGGGGCAGCGTTTCCCTGGTAAATGGGAATTGGGTGACTTTTTGTAGATTTAGACTGATAGCCGACCTAACTATTGAGGGGATAACAGGGTTTTCCAGGGCTTTTTTGCCGGAAGAAATATAACGTTCAGGAGCGGGCTTTTCAAGAATGAAGGCAATCAAATTATCAATTTCCGTTGACTTTAGGTGCTTAAAATCGGGCATAACGCTGCCAAATTTTTTGAATTTATCGAACGCACGGGCCACCCGCGCATCAATCATGGCTTTGGGGCTTTTAATAAATTCAGTCAGGTAATGTTCATCAACAACTTCTTTCAGTCCGCCAAGCTGGGGACCAATACCGTCCTGCTTAAAATTATGGCAACTGGTACAATTCACGTCAAAAAGTTTTTCGCCCTTACGCGCATCCTGGGCCAATGAATGTTCGCATCGCAGCAGAACAATCGACCACAAAACAACAAGCCAGAATAACGAAGAAAGAGATGGGGTACAGTGTTTCATACTGTCTAAAGCGGTGATTGACCAGTTTTACTAATCAAAACGAGTAATGGCGGCTGCAATCAGGCAGGGAGTTAACCCGTTGAGCTTACAAATCCATCCGAACCTGATTAGGTAACCCGCCTTCTCTGCTTTTAAAAGTAGCTCAATTGATTTCTAAACCCAACCTACTGATGAATACGACACGTCGGCGTTTTTTGCGAAATTCGGCCCTAACCGTTACGGGAGCCGGACTAATCAGCCTCCCAACGGTGGAGGCCGTTGCCAGCCAGCGAAGACCGGTTTCGCCCAATGATAAAATTCAGATTGGGCTGATTGGCTGCAACGGCATGGGCTGGTCAGACCTCCGCTCGCACCTGCTTATGAGCGATGTGGAATGTGTGGCCTTAGCGGATGTGGATCAGCGTGTGCTCGATAAACGGGCAGCCGATGTTCAGACCATGCAGCACAACCGGCCCCAGCTTTTCAAGGATTACCGGAAACTGCTGGAAATCAAGGATATCGATGCCGTCATTATTGGAACACCAGACCATTGGCACTGCATGGCCATGATTGATGCGGTGTCTGCCGGAAAGCATGTTTATGTTGAAAAACCCTTAGCCAACAGCATCGAAGAATGTAATCTAATGCTGGCGGCTGCCCGCAAATACAACAAAATTGTGCAGGTGGGGCAGTGGCAACGGAGTGGTTCGCATTACGAAAAAGCCATTGACTACATTCGTTCGGGCAAACTGGGCAACATTCGCTTAGTGAAGGTTTGGGCGTATCAGGGCTGGATGAACCCCGTTCCCGTTCGCCCCGACAGTGCGCCCCCCGCTGGCGTTGACTACGCTATGTGGCTGGGGCCAGCCCCGAAACGGCCGTTTAATCCCAACCGATTTCATTTTAATTTCCGCTGGTTCTGGGATTATGCCGGAGGACTGATGACGGACTGGGGCGTCCACGAAATTGACATTGCGCTCTATGCCATGAATGCCAAAGCTCCCAAATCGGTGATGGCGTCGGGCGGAAAACTCGCCTACCCCGATGATGCCTCCGAAACACCCGATACCCTGCAGGCGGTTTATGAATACGATGGCTTCAATATGCTCTGGGAACATGCCACGGGTATTGACGGGGGCAACTACGGGCGTACGGAGGGTATTGCCTTCATTGGTAATAATGCCACGCTTGTGCTGAATCGGGATGGCTGGTCGCTGCTGCCCGAAACGGAAACGAAGAACGGCATTAAGGTGTATAAACTTGACGATATTCCCGATCAGGCCCGTACTGGGGAGTACCTGAACGAACATACCAAAAACTTCATTCAGGCCATTAAAGCCAATGATGCCGGTCTGCTTAAATGCGGCATTGAAACGGGCAGCATTGCCGCTATTAATGCCCACATGGGCAACATTGCCTACAAAACGGGCCGGAAGGTGTATTGGGACGTTGCAACAAAGGGCTTCAGGAATGACCCACAGGCCAATGCTCTGCTGAGTGCTCATTATCATAACGGCTGGAAGTTGCCGGTCGTTTGATGACTCGTTATCCGTAATTTCCCAAATGTCAACTTCATGCCCCTCTCCTACGCCAAACACTTCGGCCTGTTTCGCAACCCGGCGGTTCGGCGGGAACTCCAATCGCTTGACCCCGTTGGTGATCACCAGCGCATGGTGCATTTGCTGACGGCCTACGAATTCCCGTTCGACATTACCCGCGCCCTCGAGCTGGCCCTGTTTCATACCTACGCCAGTCCGCGCGTATCGGGTCTGCTGGCCCAAACGGGCGAGTTTGAGCGCCACGGCCAGAAACGATACGACGACACGAGCCGCCTGATTTCGGAGTTTATGGAGTCGGGCTACGACAGCGACAAAGGCGGGCGGGCTATTGCCCACATGAACCACATTCACGGCCACTATCGCATCGACAACGCCGATTTTCTGTTTGTGCTGGCCACGTTTGTTTTCTACCCCATCGACTGGATCCATCGCTACGGCTGGCGGCAGCTCACGCCTTCGGAAGAACTGGCGGTGTTCTATTTTTTTCGGGAAGTTGGTCGGCGGATGAACCTGCGCGATCTGCCCGACAGCATGGCCGGTTTGCGGGCCTTCACGAACGCCTATGAAGACCGCTATTTTCGCTACACCGACAGCAACCGGAAAATTGCCGACGCAACGGTAACGATTGTTCAGGGCTGGTTTCCCCGATTTCTGCACCCGCTGGTACAGCCCACGTTTGCGGCCCTTATTACCGATAAACTACGGCTGGCGTTTGGGTATGACCGGCCAGCCGGCTGGTTTACGGCATTGACCACGGGCGCCCTTTGGCTTCGCAAATGGCCCCTGCGCTGGATTACCTTCAAGCCGTATCCATCGCTGGTTGAGAAGACCACTTTCCGCTATTACCCCGATGGCCCGCCTGAGATTGAGGCTGTAGGGCCGAAAATTTCTACTAACTAATCTAAGTTACATGAAAGAAGATTGATTTAAAAGACAATCCCCATTCAACAGAATCAAGCCTCATAAGCTGGCGAGATCGGTGAGCGCCGGAATTCATTGGGCGTTATACCTACGTATTTCTTAAAGAACTGGCTGAAATTAGGCTGATCGGCAAAGCCAATAATCTGACTGATCTCCTGCAGGCTCCAGTTGGTTTGAACCAGCAACGCTTTACTTTCTTCCACTAAGCGATTTTTGATGAGCGTGCTAATGGGTTGCCCGGTATGCTTTTTCACTAACCCGTTCAGGTAACTGGGGTTAAGGTTGAGTTTCCGGGCATACTCCTGGGCCGTTCGTATCCGGATGGGCTTGTCTATGTTCGCCAGGTTGGTTTCTTTTTCCAGCAGTTCAAAAAAATTATACACATGCCGATACTCATTGGTAATCTCGCCGGTTGGGGCATAATCGGTCCCTTTGAGGCTTTCAACCAGCACGAGCTGAACATAGGCCTGCATAGCTTCTTCGGCCAGTTCCCCGCCCGAGGCCGCTTCGGCTTTCATCTGGGTGAGCAGCTTATGAATCATCCGGGTCGACTCTTCTGAAAGGCGAAGTATCTTTTTCTGGGTAAAAAACCGGTATCAGTCAATGACCAATTTCAGCGAGGGGTGCTGATCCAGATATCGCTTTTTGAACATGCAGAAGATACCCCCGCCTACCGTTTCGGGCGCATTGCGCCAGCATACAATTTCATTGGGGTGCAAAAACAGAATGGTTCGTTCGTCAATGTTGTAGGTATCCTTGCCCAGGGTTTGGCAACCCGTGCCGCTGGTCATGAGCATGATCTTGTAGAAATCGCGCCGGTTCGGCGACAGGTAGTTGTCACAGCCACTTTTTTCACGGTCCACGACTTTAATGTTCCAGTCTTCGTAGTAGAGTCGGCTCACCGGTGTGGTGCCGGGCGGTAGCAGGGATGGCATATCGTACACCATCGTGATGGGCTGTGCTTCGGCGGTCCGCCGTGGTCGTGTTTTCATAACTTTAACAGATAGATTTCAGTCTACGATACGTGTTCTTTCAGAAGCTATCTAAAAACCCCTAAATCCCCTAAAGGGGACTTTGCTCACTCTCAGATAAAGTCCCCTTTAGGGGATTTAGGGGTTTTTAGGCTGAGAAAAAACTAATTTTCAGACAATCTCTTAATTTGTAACCGTTTCTAATAGCCTTCTGGAACCCTAAATTCCACCCAATAACGGCAAAACTGGGCCTATAATGCAAAAAGAACCGCTCAACTTCATTTCTGATTAAAAAATGCGCTTTTCATAAAAAATGCTTTGGTTTTGCTATAAAACCGCCAATCCCTTTTGGGTAAGTTTGCGGACTAAAAGCAATACGTTTTACTACGCTGGTGCTTTTCTATAAGACGTTTCCTACGGTCTACAGTTATACAAAACTGGGGCAGTTCGATAATCCAGCCGGACTTGAGCGTGCGCTGGCTCTTTCGGCAGTGTGATGGTCAGTTTTAACCTGCCATAGACCAAACGTCACCAGTCGCCTTCGGGCATTGGGGCAAAGCCAATAGTTTTCTCACGTTAAAAGAAACTTGCTATATGGATGAGACTGAAAACATAGAGGATGAGGCAACCCATTCAACGTCATCCCGGCGGATTTTTCTGAAGCAATCCTCCGCGCTGGCTGCGCTGGTCATGACTCCACCAGCCGCCCTGGCTGCTGTCGACAACAGATTGGACGAAAAAGTAGCGGCTGCCGTTGAGCAAATGCCGCTTCAGCTAACGATTAACGGAACTGCGCGTCAACTCGCCATTGAACCTCGGGTTACCTTACTGGACCTGCTGCGTGAACAACTCCACCTGACAGGCACTAAGAAAGGCTGTGACCACGGTCAATGCGGAGCTTGCACGGTCCACGTCGATGGTACGCGGGTGAACGCCTGCCTGACACTGGCCCTCACCACGGAAGGCTGCCAGATAACGACCATTGAGGGCCTGGCCGACGGCGACCCCATTACGGGTCGGCTGCATCCGATGCAGGAGGCTTTTATCAGGCACGATGGCTTGCAGTGCGGCTATTGTACCCCAGGCCAGATCATGTCGGCGATAGCCTGCATCCGGGAAGGTCACGCCGACAGTCCCGACGAAATTCGGGAGTACATGAGCGGCAACATCTGCCGCTGTGGGGCGTATTCCAATATTGTCGACGCGATTGTCGACGTAAAAAAGAGAGGGCATAAAGTATGAATCCGTTTCAATTCACGCGGGTTACGACCCCTGAAGCAGCCGTTTCGGCCATTACGAAAGAAAGTGGCACCTATTTTCTGGCGGGCGGCACTAACCTCATCGACCTGATGAAGCGCGGGGTCGTCATTCCCGAACGGCTGGTCGATATTAACAAGCTGCCACTGGCCACGATTGAAAAAACAGCAACTGGTCTGCGAATCGGGGCGATGGCCAAAAACTCGACTGTTGCCGATAACGAGCTGGTCAAAAAGCAGTTCCCCCTGTTGTCGATGGCCCTAAACGCGGGGGCCTCAGCGCAGCTACGGAACATGGCGACCATTGGCGGCAACATGATGCAGCGCACACGCTGCTCATATTTCTACGACAATTCGATGCCGTGCAACAAGCGCAGCCCCGTGCAGGCGGGTCCCGATAAAGGACAACCTAACGGACCAACGGGTTGTGGAGCCATCGGCGGTTTCAACCGAATGCACGCCATTTTTGGCGCATCCAACAAGTGCATTGCCGTTCACCCCAGCGACATGTGCATCGCCCTGGTAGCACTGGATGCGACGGTGAACGTATCCGGCCCGAAGGGCAACCGAAAAATTCCGTTTATTGACTTTCACCGACTTCCTGGCGATACGCCCCAAAAAGACAACACGCTGCTGCCCGGCGAACTAATTATGTCGGTGGATTTGCCGACGAATCGATTCGCTGACAACTCCTACTACCTGAAAGTACGTGACCGGGCTTCGTATGCCTTCGCGCTGGTTTCGGTGGGTGTGGGTCTACAACTGAAAGGTACCACTATTTTGGACGTTAGGCTGGCGATGGGTGGGGTGGCGCATAAACCCTGGCGACTGACTGAAGCCGAGCAGTTTCTGAAGGGAAAACCGGCGACTGAAGCCAATTTCAAACAGGCGGCTGCGCTGGCCATGAAGGGCGCGAAAGGATACGGCGAGAACGACTTTAAACTAACGCTGGCCCCCAATTCCATTATTGACGCGCTGACAATCGCCACTAAAACCGCCTGATCATGACCAAAGACACGAAAAACCCGCCTATTGACCGGGTCGCGCCAGACCGGGTCGCGCCAGACCGGGTCGTGCCAGACCGCGTGGATGCACGGATGAAAGTGACCGGCGGAGCCAACTACTTCGCTGATTTTGAACTGCCCAATATGACTTATTGTGTCCTTGTCGGCAGTGAAATTGCTAAAGGCACCGTCACCAGCTTAGACACCAAAAAAGCGCAGGGCGCACCGGGTGTGCTGGGCGTATTTACGCATCAGAACATGCCGCCCATTCCGGGCTGGGATGCCCCTGTTGGCGGTGAAGCGGATGGACCAGCCCCCAAACCCAGGACCGAAGAGACTTACCGCATCCTGAGCAGCCCGAAGATTCTCTTCGATGGGCAACCCATCGCCATCGTGGTAGCCGACACCTACGAGCGGGCCACCTACGCGGCTTCGCTCGTCAAGGCCACCTACAAAAAACAGACGGCCCGTACCGACTTGTCGAAACACATTGCCGAGGGCATTTCGCCTAAAGGGTCTGAGGGAGGCAATTATTTGCGGGGAAAAGCCGACGCCTATCAATCCGCTCCAGTCACGCTGGAGGCTAATTACACCATTCCTATCGAGGTGCATAATCCGATGGAGCTGCACGGTATTGTGGCCCACTGGACCGGACCGGATATGCTACTGATCTATGCCAAAACGCAGGGAGTGAATGCCACGCAGCAGGCGATGGCCGAAGCCTTTAAGCTCAACCCCAAAAATATCCACGTACATACTGAGTTTATGGGGGGCGGCTTTGGCATGGGTCTCAGGACCTGGCCCCAGGAAACAGCGGTGGTGGCCATTGCCCGAAAAATTGGCCGTCCCCTGAAGCTGGTCGTGAACCGCAGTCAGATGTTTACGCTGGTGGGTCACCGTCCCCACACGGTACAGACTATTCAGATGGGTGCTGATACCAACGGCAAGCTGGTCGGCATTGCCCACGCGGCTACCGCCGAAACGGCCAGCTACGAAGACTTCACCGAAGCGACCGTCAACATGACCAAGTTTATGTACGCCTGCCCCAATGTGAGCACCCGCTATCGTATCGTGCGGCTCGACCGGAGCGTACCCATCTGGATGCGGGGTCCCGGCGAAGCGACGGGCGCGTTTGCGCTGGAATCGGCAATGGACGAAATGGCCCACAAACTGAAGCTGGACCCCATCGAGTTTCGCCTGCGAAATTATACCGAAACCGACCCTGAACATAACCGGCCTTATTCGAGCAAGCACCTGAAAGAAGCTTACCAACGTGGAGCGGAAGCCATTGGCTGGAGCAAGCGAAAAAACGAACCGGGTAGTTTGCGTGAGGGCGACTGGCTGGTTGGTTACGGTATGAGCACGGGTACGTTCAACGCTTTCCGCTGGGAAGCCAGCGCCCGTGTCCTGCTCAAAGCCGACGGCTCGCTGACGGTGCAGAGCGCGGTGACCGACATTGGGCCGGGAACGGGAACGGCCCTGACGATGATTGCTCACAACGTACTGGCTGTGCCGCTGAATCGTATCAGGGTCGAATACGGCGATACGTCGTTGCCAAAGGCGCCAAGTCAGGGTGGCTCGGCCATTGTTTCGGCGGTAGGGTCGGCGGTGTTCGATGCCTGTACCAGCACAAAAAACACGTTGATCGAATTGGCAACGAAAGACGGCGGTCCCCTGGCCGGTCGTCAGGCGGATGAGTTGACGGTAACGGATGGCGTACTTTCTGTTGAAAAAGAGCCGGGCAAAAAAGTGGCCGTAAGCGAGTTGATGCAGGCCAATAACCTGACCGTGATTGACAAAACGAAAGAGTCGAAAGGTGGGCCGGAACTTCAGAACTACTCAATGTATTCGTTTTCGGTGCATTTTGTGCAGGTGCGGGTCAACCCGCTAACGGGCGTGGTGCGTGTGACCAAAGCCGTTAGTGTGGCGGATTCAGGCCGGATCATCAGTCCTAAAACGGCGGCCAGTCAGATGATTGGCGGAGTAACGGGTGGCATCGGCATGGCCCTGACCGAAGAAGCGGTCATCGACCACCGGTTTGGCCGTTTCGTCAATAATAACCTGGCCGATTATCACGTAGCGGTGCACGCCGACGTACCGGCCATCGAAACGATTATGATCGACAAGCCCGACCCGATCATCAACCCGATGGGCGCGAAAGGGATGGGCGAAATTGCCCTGATCGGATTTGCCGGAGCGGTAGCCAACGCGGTCTTCAATGCCACCGGTCAGCGGATCCGGGACCTGCCTATTACACCCGATAAGCTGCTGCGTCCAGCTTAAGCAGCCACGAAAGGGGTTTACAACAGCCAAATTGAGTAAAGATATGCCGCCTGAATCAGTGAGTAATGCTATTTTCCAACGGATGCGGGCGGGTGAGCCGCTCCGAAAAGATGATCCCGACTATGAAAAATTTACGGCCGTCGTTTCGCGAACCATCCGGCTCTGTGTGGAAATGAACGCAACGGCCACCGACGTTGACCAGGTACGTAGCCAGCTAAGCACCATAACGGGCACCGAGATTGACGAATCGACAGCGATTTTTCCACCCTTTCATACCAACTTCGGCTTGTTTATCCGGTTGGGTAAAAACGTGTTTATCAACCATGCCTGCTCTTTTCTGGACATAGGCGGGATCACCCTGGAAGATGACGTTCAGATTGGTCCGAGAGTCAACCTTACCTCCGAGAATCATCCGCTCGATCCGGGCGACCGCAAAACGGTTATCCCCGGAGCCATTGTCATCAAACGGAATGCCTGGATTGGCGCTGGAGCCACCATCCTGCCCGGAGTTACAGTCGGGGAAAACGCCATCGTGGCCGCAGGGGCCGTCGTAAGCCGGAATGTACCACCCAATACCGTCGTTGCCGGCATACCGGCAAAGGTGGTGAAGACCTTGTAATCGAAACAACAGAAAGACGAACCATACGGTCATGAAAAATTCAATCGACAACAAAACAACCCGCTTTTCGGGTCATCCGGTAGCCAATCCGCCGATAATCGGCATGGCCCTCAACATCCTGTTGCTGTTGGTCGCCCTGGTCACTATTTCTCCTTCGGCCCTGGGACAGACCGGTAACGCCGTGACGGGTCCGCAGGCAGCAACGCGAGGCCCCGCTGCCACCTTTACGGGGACCGTTTGGGTGACGAGCCTTGTCCCCAATGACGCTATTTATACGACTGTGGCTGGCAGTGTCGCCTTTGAGCCGGGAGCCCGCTCTTTCTGGCACTCTCACCCAACCGGGCAGCTACTTATTGTCACCGATGGGGTTGGCTACCACCAGATAAAAGGGGAACCAAAGCAACTGATTCGGAAAGGCGACGTGGTTAAATGCCCGCCCAATGTGATTCACTGGCACGGAGCAAGCCCCGGAAGCAGGATGACCCACCTGTATATTATTCCGAATACGGACAAAGGCATCGTCAAGTGGTTACAGGCCGTCACGGATGCGGAATATGGGCAAAAATAAGTAGGCGAGGTGTTTTTAAATAGAAGCGAATTATGAAGTCAACAATCCATCAGACACCGATCTTGCCGAAGGGCGATCCGGCTCCTGAAGACTATTTTACCGGAAAAGCCTGGGCAAAGTACTTAGTTCCAGACCACGACAAACTCCATGTTATGGTGCTCAATGTCGACTTTGAAGCCGGTGCCCGCAATTACTGGCACAGCCATCCCGGTGGGCAAATTCTCATTGCTACGGCGGGAACAGACTACTATCAGGAACGGGGTAAGCCCATACAGGTACTGCAAAAAGGAGATGTAGTGCCGATCCTACCCGATATTGAACACTGGCACGGAGCCTCTCCCGACAGTGAATTTACCCACATTGCCATTAACACCAATACCGATAAAGGCATTGTGGTATGGCTGGACCGGGTAACCGATGAAGAATACCCGAATTCGACAGAAGAGGTTTAAACCGGCTGCCCGCTTTCGCTTAGATTACCCAGTAGCTACAGACATCGGTGACCGAGGTCACGTTGTTGCTATCCAGCTTTTTTGTGGGTATTTCAGCCGGGCAACTCCTCTACGGTCCGTTGCGGGAAGGGTTTAGCCGCAAAATTATCCAATTTCAGTAATTACGTTGACGTTTGAGACCGGCACATAGCGAGTAGCCATCCGCCAGATAGACTGATTCCGCTTTTTGCTTATACTTACCCTATTTTTAAACAGGCGCTTAAACCAATTCCTTTTTCGAGCGCAGCCACTCCGGTTTGGTGGTCACCACTGTGGCTTTCAATTCGTTGAGCATCGCGTAGAGACCGTAGTATGTTCGGTTAACGTATAGCCCATCCTGCGACCCCCGCGCCACTTTCGAGTTCTTCAACTCCTGCACGTTCGCCAGCCCCTCGGCAAAGGCATACACTTTGTTAAAGTAGGCGTCATCGCCAAAATTAAACGAATCAACGGCAAAAGGTTCGGCCAGCATGAGCGTCATTTCTTTGAATAAATCTGAGAAAAAAAGGCGCTCTTTGGGCGAATCAGCGGGGGTCAGGAATTCCAGATTGTTAAAAATCGCTTCGGTCAACTCAGGGTCTTCGAGCGTATCGGGGTTGACGAGCCGGAAGTAATTCTCGTAGTAAAACTCAGGAATCACCTTCACGCAGCCAAAGTCGATCACGCCCAGGGTGCCATCGGGCCGCATCAGGAAATTGCCGGGGTGCGGGTCGGCATGAACCTGCCGGAGGGTATGAATCTGGAAATCATAAAAATCCCATAAGGCTTGCCCAATGCGGTTGCGCGCATCCTGAGACGGGTTCGTTTTCAGAAATTCTTTCAGGTGCAGGCCGTCGAGCCAGTCCATTGTCAGGATGCGTTTCGACGAAAATTCGGGGTAGTATTTTGGGAATACCAAATCGGGAAGATGGGCGCAGGCTTCCGAAATTTCGATGGACCGTTTCAATTCCAAATCGTAGTCGGTTTCTTCCAGCAGTTTCGATTCTACTTCGCCCATGTAGCGGTCAATGTCGCGCTCATTCAGATTCAGCAACCTCACAGCCAGTGGCTTGGCGATTTTCAAATCGGAACTGACAGCATCGGCCACGCCGGGATACTGCACTTTGACGGCTAATTTCCGGCCATTTTTCCAGGCTACATGCACCTGCCCGATGCTGGCGGCATTCACCGCTTCACTATCGAATTTATCGAACAGTTGCGAAGGAGACTTCCCAAAATACGTTCTGAATGTCTTAACGACCAACGGCCCCGACAACGGCGGAGCCGAATATTGCGCCATCGTAAATTTATCCGAATAAGCCACGGGCAACAGGCCCCGGTCCATACTCAGCATCTGCGCCATTTTGAGCGCCGAGCCTTTCAGTTCACTCAGGGCGTCATAGATGTCGGCGGCATTGTCTTTATGGAGTTCATCTTTCGACAGACCCGGATCAAGCAGCTTTTTGCTGTAATGCTTTATATAATTCCCGCCAACTTTAACCCCAGCCTTTACAAACTGACTGGCACGGGCAACTTTAGTGGTCGGAACGGATGTTTGGCTTTTCATAGGTAGTTGCAGGGTGCAGGGAGCAAGGGGCGGGGCTGTGACCCTGCTCCCTGCACCGCGCCCCCTGCTATTTATTTTGGTACATAAACCTGGCGAAGTCGAAGAGAGTATCTAAGGGCGAACGTCCGATGAGGTCGAAGGCGGTGTTCACGGATTTTTCGATGGCCGTGTCGGTTTTTTCAAAGTTTTTACTCACGTCGCGCACCCAGAAATCAAGTAAGTAGAGCGTTTGCATCCAGAGCGCATTGGGGTAACGGTCAGTCACAAACGGGCGCGGCTCCACTTCTTTGCTTTCGCGGCCCTCGGCCAGCAAATCGCGGACGTAGTCGAAAAATACGTCTTTGAACGGGTTAAAAACAGATGGCTGTGTTCGTAATCGCCTTGCTCTCTGCCCGTTTTTTTCATCCCGCAACTGCCCGTAACTATACACCACGAAACTGCGCTGGGCTTTCAGCAACTCGATCCAGGTGTAATAAAACGCCAGCAGCTTTTCGCGAACGGAGTAGCCCTGATACGTTTCGTCGGCCTCAACGGTGGCTTTGGCCTCCGTAAAGAACGTCAGCCAGATGTCGGCCTCAATCGCGTTGAAGGATGAATATTCCTGATAGAAGTCGGCTTCGGCGATTTTAAGTTTTTTAGCAAACTGGAAGACGGAGATGGGTTGTTTTCCGTTTTCAAGAACGTAGTCAGTGTACGCCTTACGGATTTTTTCGAGGGTTTCCATACACCTGAACAACGGCGGGTTGATCGAAAAAGTTTATGCGTTTAACGCCAGGGAAGGCCAACTAACTTCCCTTTTTTTCCCGAACTTTGGCATTAATTTACCGGGCAGCAGGTTCCTGTCTCTATTCTACCCGTCGTCATGAACAAGACAAACATAGGTGTGTGTGGCCTTCTTCTTGTGGGGCTGTTAACAAGCGTTCAAAGTTTTGGCCAGTATTATCCGGGCGGCAGCATGAGTGGCCGCCGGATGGGTGGCATGGGCGGAGACCCCACGATGTCGAACAGTCAGCGGGCATCGGTACCCAACATTGCCGGTGCACTGGCTCAGAAGGAAACCAAGTGGCTGAAGGAAAATCTGTCGCTGACGAAAGATCAATTGAAGGCGGTCAAAAACCTTAACAACGACTATGGCGACCAGCAGCAGGATGCCATCAAAGACATTCTGGGCACCGGCGGTGGGCGTCCTTCGCCCGAAGCGGTGAAACAGGTTCAGGATATGATGCTGATGCTCAACGAAGAAAAAGAAGATAAACTCAAACCGATTCTAACCCCGGAACAATGGGCGCTGTATCAATCAAAAAAAGATGTGATGACGAAAGAAATTGGTGGCTGGCGGCCACCTGCGCCTAAAAAAGATTCATTAAGTAAGGCAGGCAATCAGCCGTAATGTCATTTTTTTTGCCGTAAACTAATTTTCTACCCAACCGAAAGTCTAAGTACTACTTTATAACGTAAGTGTGGCGGTAGGATTACGCTCATCAGGAGTTATGTAATCGTTTCTAACCAGATTAATTCGCCCGTTTATGAAACGCTCACTTACGTTACTTTTCCTTTTTGGCCTCTTTGTTCAGGCTGGGTTCGCCCAGCAGGCCCGCAGCACGTCGCAGGCCATTCGCTACATTAAATTAGCCAACACGCTGCGGGAGGTCGAGAAATCGGATGCGGCCATCGATTTGCTCAAACGAGCCTTACCGGCGGTTAAAACGACAAATCCGTATTGGGAAGCCGTTGCCAACGAACTGCTGGGACTCGCCTACAACGACCTGCGCGATACAACGACGGCCCTGCGCCATCTGGAGAAAGCCCGCGCTCAATACCTGAATCTCAAGTATGTGGCCAGCGCCTGGGGTGTCAACGAAATCGTGCGGAATATCTCCACCAAAAACCTGTATGCCGGGATTCAGATTGGCTCCTCGAACATTAAATTAGCCATCCTCAAAACAAAGTATGAGACCGATTTCTACGAGAAAGATGTTCGGTCCATTGTCGATATTGCCAACCCCGGCACGACCTTATTTGCCGATGCGTCGGGGTCGCTGCGGGCGGGGCAGGATGCGCTTAAAATTTGTTTCGATTCCATCCAGCGCTACAACATTCCCGATGGGCGCGTGTTTGTGGTCCTGAGCAATGACGTTCGGGAAGAGCTGGCAAGAAACCCTGATAACCGACAGAATTTATACGCGCAGCTAGCACGCATTTTGCCCAACACCAGTCTGAAAATAGACACGTCGCTGACGGCCAGCCGGGAAGCGGAGTTATTCACGATTGGCGCCATTCCCCGCAAAGTATGGCCCACCACATCGGCTTTAGACCTCGGCACCAACAGCACTATTGGCGGCTATTTCGATACAAAAAAAGCGTTTCATGGCATCAGCCTGCCTGTTGGCACAAGTTCATTGGTGAGCCAGATCGAGAATAAGCGTTCGCTGGGTGTGGATGCGTTTAAGCGGGAAGCCCAGCAGGTTATCAAAACCATTGCGGAGAAAGAACTCCCTGGCCAGATTAGCGCTGGTAACCGGGGATTGCAGATCCGCCGAACCGTAGGTCTGGGTGGCGACATTGTGTGGGCGCTGGTCACGTATTTACACCCCGAACGGGCGGGAGTTACGGCCATTCCCATCACGGTGGACGATGTCGAGCGGTTTAAACGCTTAGCCCTAAACGATTATAAGGAACTGACCCAACCCAGCCTTAAGGACATTGCGGACCCAATGGCCCGCAGTCAGGCCGAGAAAGACATGACAACCTTACAAAGCCAGTTGACAGAGAAACAATTAATTGCCGGTGCGTTGTGGTTAGATGCCGTCGTAAAGGCATATTCGTCGTCCGCTGAACCCAAGCGGTTCGTTTTTGTCAGAAATGCGGATATTGGCTGGGTAACGGGCAAGTTTTTGGAGACAATCAACTACGAGTACGAATCCACCATTGCCAAAGGCGCTTTATATACACGGTAAGACGATAGTCTTTTCTATCGAACCAATAACCGCAGCGTAAAGGCAAAGCCTGGCAATACGTCCTCGCCCGAAATGGGCTGGTCAAAATCGGTATGTTTACTAATGGTTCCGTCGGCCCGGTAAATCAGCACTTCTTCCTGTTTGGGATTGATGAGCCAGCCCAGCAAAACGCCGTTGGCAATATATTCCTGCATTTTCTCTTTTGCATTGGTCAGCGAGTCTGTTACCGACCGAACGTCGGCCCGGATAAGCTCAACGACGAACTCAGGGGCGATGGGCGGAAACTTTTCCTGCTCACTCTCGGTCAGCGTATTCCAGCGGGCATCACTAATCCAGGCGGCATCGGGTGAACGTGTTGCTCCGTTTGGCAACTTAAACGCCGTCGAGGAATCGAATACTAAGCCACCAAAGGATTCCGACCAACTGTCAAGCCTGGAAGTAATTTTTGTATTTCTATTTCCGGTTTTTCCACCTGTGTTGGGCATGGCTACGATGATTCCGTCGGGGCGGTCTGTCGTTACGGTGCGCTCAAATTTCAGGTGGTCATTCTGACGGCAGAAACGGGCCACCGTCGCGGTCGTAGAACGCATCATCGTCCATTCGGTAGTCCGCAAAGTTGACCGTTGTCCGTTGCTCATCGGGTAAGTTTCCTATGCTTAGTGTCATGGTCGCGGTATCTTGAAGTTGTAAAGATAACCAAAAATCACTCCAAATCAGTCATATATGCACCCATCTGCCGGACTGAATAACAGACGATACCACGCTGTTTGGCTTCCGCTAACAGCTTATCTGTCAGGGGTGTTTTGTTGGAATCATCGAAAATGATATACCGGGCCACCACACGCCCGTTGAGTTGCTCCCATTCCTGCAACGCATTCCGGCGGATAATAAGATAGTCCACTACAGCGGGTAGTTTCCAGTAATTTCTACCCGAAAATTTATTGACCAGCAGGATCGTTTTGCCCCGCCAAACCCATAAAGCGTACTCTTTAGTTCGATAATAGGCCGGGACAAACTGTAGTGAATCAGCCCTGACACTGGCAAGGGTCAGGTCCGAAACGCCCCACTGCCCGAAGGTGTTTTTCAGGTAAAAATCATACGAGCGGTTGTCGGTCGTGTCGAGGTCGGTCAGGAGGGTGCTTTGGTGGCCATCGGTCAGGCTTAGGGCGGTTCGGTGGGGCAAAAAGTGAACTGCCAGCCGCCGTTGATGCGCCTGCTGATAATCGGTCCAGAGTGTCGCTCCGGCTAACCCTACTGCAGCCACACAGGCGGCCCACGCATAGGCCCGGTTGCGGGTCAGCAGCAGGGCAGCCCCGCACAGGATCAGGCCGTAGGTTAGTAGCATAGCCATCGGTGAGAGCCAAAGCCCATCCCAGGCTGCGCCCGGCAACTGACCCGTTTGCATGATGGCATAGTTCAGCAACCAGGCCGTTTTTTGCAACGCCCAGCCCAGTATATCGTTCAGATAGGGCACCCAGCTAAAGGCCAGTGCGGCCATTGCCAGGGGTAACAGCAGTTCCGACATGACAATCACAATCGGGTTGGCCAGCAGGAAATAGGTCGGAAACTGATGGAAGTAAAACACACCCAGCGGAAATGTAATCAATTGGGCCACCAGGGCTACAGCGGTTAACTCCCACAACCGATTGGCCCATTTGGTTCGGAACGTAACGGATTGATACAAAGGTGACTGCCAAAGGCCAATGCCCGCCACGGCTAAGTATGATAATTGAAAACCCGCCGAAAAAAGCGCGTAAGGGTCGAAGCAGAGAATGAAAAACGCCGACGCGCCCAGGGTGTTCACCAACTGCTGCTGCCGACCCAGCGCATTGGCAATGATCAGTACCGTGAACATCCCCGCCGACCGTAGCACTGGGGGAGAAAAACCCGTTACGAGCGCGTAGAACCACAAAATAACCAATTGCAGGCCCGCCATCAGCAGTTTGCCCCTGGGCCGTTTGATGAGAAAGCTGAGTAAAAACGTCAGTACGGCGAACAGGATGCCCACATGCAGCCCCGAAACCGACAGAATATGCACGGCTCCAGCCGCCGAATATGCCCGGTAGAGTTCGGCGTCCAGATCGTCGCGGACACCCAGAATCATCGCGTTTACGATGCCGTATTCGGCGCGGGTGCCCACCTGGTGCGTAAAAACGCTGTCGGCCCAGTGGTTAACTGTCGTAGCAAAGAACGTGATTCGACTGGGCGGATCAACGGCCAGAACCTGCCGCTGAAAGGGGCGCAGGTATTGCTGGTGGTGGATGTTTCGATAGCTGAGGTAGCGTTTGTAATTGAACTCGCCGGGGTTCAGGGGCGGGTCGATGGGCCGGGGTGAGCCAGACACTAACCAGACCTCCCCATAGTGCGGCCGGTGGTGCGGCATATCGACCATGCCTGACATAAGTTGCCGTGATGACGGACCACGTGATGACGGACCACGTGATGACGGACCACGTGATGACGGACCACGTGATGACGGGTCGTTCGCCTTGTCTAAATACACAATTACCCGGCCACTAAGTGGTTGCCAGCTACCAGCAGCCTGATTGACCCTGGCCCGGCGGTTTGGCCAGTTGCCCCGACGAATTTCCAGTTCGACCCGGTAGGTTTTGGCACGTTCTTCGGGCTGAGCTACAACGACGCCTTCATAGGCCCGGAGTGTATCGGTCAGGTGAAGAATGTTGTCGGGTCGATTGCTGGCTGTGCGCTCGTAGGTTATGGCCCAGCCTAAGGCCATCAAAATCAGCAAACTGCCCATACCCGGCGTAAGCTGGATAGGCTTGATGGTCTGGCCATTGGTTCGAACGAATCCCCAGACAAGCAGGCCACTGCCTGCGGCCAGGGCAGTTAACGGCAGGCCGTACCAGGCTGGAAAATTGACGTAGAGAACAATGCCGGCAATGAGACCTGCAGCATAACGAACAAACGGATGCCCTTTCATTCCTTTGCGTAGGCCGAACCGGGCAAAACCATTTTATAATGCTGAATACCGGCCTCCTCGAACATAGGCCCGACGGCGACAAAGCCGAAACCTGCATAGAGCGGCATGGCCGTTACCTGTGCGTTCAGGTAAATTCGCTCGATGGGTTCGGGTTGCTGGCTAAACACATCGTCGAGTACGGCCCGCACTAAGGCTTTGCCAACACCCTTTCCTCTGAAGCCCGCCAGCACCGCAAACCGTTCTAACTTCACCCCGTTGGATGTTCGTCGCCAGCGAGCTGTACCGGCAGGTGTGCCATCCAGGTAAGCCAGAAAATGGGTACTCGTGGTTTCAAACTCATCATATTCCTCACGGGCTGAAACCCGCTGTTCCTCAACAAACACCTGCCGGCGAATGGCAAAAGCCGATTCAAGATCAGTGGGATTGGAAATAGGCAAAACGTTTATCATAAATTAGGAGCTACAGTCGGTAAGATGTTGCACAACACCACTTACCGACTAAGTTACTGCACCAGCAAACGCTTACTGACCGTTTCAGTTTCCGTTTTTACCCGGACAATATACATGCCCGTGGTTAGTCCATTAACAGGAAGCGTGATGCGGGCGCTGGGCGAATCTGTATAACTGAGCGTTCGTAACCGGCGACCGGCTGCATCGAACAAGTCGACACTAAACGACTGAAAGCCTTTTAATTGTACGTCAATTGATGGGTCGCTCGCTGTCGGATTTGGGTAAACGCTTATAGTTAAGGCGTCGGTTTCGGCCAGTGGGCTGGCAACGGATTTGAGGAGTTGTGCCCGGCGCGGACTCAGAGTAAGCACCGCCCTCATCCGGCCTACCTGCCCGGCCGTAAACAAATTCATGCAGGCATCGGGCCAGTAGTTCATGTAGTTCTCCATGAGGTCGCGCACCTGCCCCCGGCCATTACAGTTTGAAAACGTTTGCCGGCACGATTGAGGGGCGGTCGACCCATCGGCCATTAGGGGCGTATCGGCCACATAATCCTCGTTGCAGCCGCCCCCGTCGCCCCACAGGTGAAGCAGACCCAGCCAATGACCAATTTCGTGCGTAACGGTTCGCCCCAAAGCGTACCGTGAGTCTGTATTGGCAGGCCCCTGCCGGCCAAACGCCCGATAGTCGATGATGCTGCCGTCAGTACGCTCATCGGTCGAAGGCTCAAGACCTCTCAACGTATCAGCAGCGGTCGGAAATTTGGTATAGCCTAAATAATTATTCGCTAAGGATGTTACCCAAATATTCAGATAGCGGTTGCTGGGCCAGTAAGCAATCTGAGACAAGACGAGGTCATCCGACGAATACACGTCGAACGTTGGTTTTTGCGGGTAATAGTGCCGGGTAATTCCACTGGATGGCTTACCGTCGGGGTCGGTCGTAGCCAGGGAAAACTCAATGCGGGCGTCAGCGCCAATTGGACTGGTGTTATACCCGTTGGTGCCCTGCTGACGCCGGTAATCTTCGTTCAGCACCTGAATCTGCGACGTTATCTGAGTATCGGTGATATTCCCATTATTGGCCCCACCGATAATTCCTGACGCCGTGGTGTGAACCACATGAACCACAATTGGAATCCGATAAACCGTCTCGTCGGCAGGCTCGCGCAGGGCCCTTTGGTTTAGGTCAAGCTGTTGAATCCGCCGGTTCAGTTCGTTTAGCTGCCGGAGCCGGTTCGGGTTTCGCTGTTGCAGCAGGCGTTCATAGGCAACGCTTCCGCACCGGTTCAGTTCGCTGGTGGTTTGTGCCCGCGCAACAGCGACCAGCAGGCACAAAAGCAAACCGGCCAGCCAACGCCAGCCGGTTCGTTGATCCGGTGTCAGGCTATTATTGACCTGCTTTATCATAAGCCGTAATAATTTCGCGAACAAGCCGGTGACGAACCACATCACGGCCATCAAGTTCAACGAATGCAATTCCTTTAATGTTTTTTAAAATGTCGACCGATTCAATCAGGCCGGATTTCTGCCGGTTGGGCAAATCAATCTGCGACCGGTCGCCGGTAATGATCGCTTTCGAGGTTGGCCCCATGCGCGTCAAAAACATCTTCATCTGCATGGGCGTCGTATTCTGGGCTTCATCGAGAAGAATAAAGGCATTGTTGAGGGTCCTGCCCCGCATATAGGCCAGCGGTGCGATCTCAATAATCCGGTTTTCCTGGTAAAATTTCAGTTTCTCCGCCGGAATCATGTCATCGAGGGCGTCGTAAATAGGGCGCAGGTACGGGTCGATTTTCTCTTTAAGGTCGCCCGGCAGAAAGCCCAGATTTTCACCGGCTTCCACCGCCGGACGGGTGATGATTATTTTTTTTACTTCTTTATTTTTCAGGGCGCGCACGGCAATAGCCACCGCCGTGTAGGTTTTGCCCGTTCCGGCAGGACCAATAGCAAACACCAGGTCGTATTTTTCGGCGGCTTCGACCAATCGTTTCTGATTGTCGGTTCGGGCCCGAACCACCACCCCCCGATTGCCGTATACCAGCACCTCGTCGTCGTCGGGTAGAACGGGTGGCACGGCACTATTGCCATTTGTGGGCTGCCCGCTATGGCTAATATAGGTCTGCACGTTTTCCTGAGTAATCTTACCGTATCGCTGGTAGTGTTCCATCAGCGAATCCAGAATGTCGCTGATTCGGCTAATTTCGGGCGTGGTGCCTTTGATACGGATTTCGTTGCCACGGGAGATAATTTTGCTCATCGGAAACGCAGCGGCCACTTCTTTGATATTGTGGTTCTCTACGCCCAGAAAGTCGATGAGCGATACATTGTCGAGGGTAATGACTTTTTCGACCAAACGATGAATAGGTTTAACGTGTGATTCCGAAAAGTAAGCGATTTCTTTGCTTGTACAACGCATTTCCCGAAAAATTTATTCATTTATACTGTTTCTTATTTGTGGGTCGCATTTAGTACAAAAAAAGTATTTTGTGTTAATAAATTGCTATCTTGCTGACGTACAGTTCACTGGCCAGCTTCTGTATGCTACACGCGAATCCTTCCTCCTACCGTTGCTTAAATTTTCTTTTTTATTTCGATGCGGTAGCGTCAACATTACCAGAATGTTACGACCGCTCCGGCCGTCATCATGTCTATACGTCAGCCCATGCAGACTTGCCTTATGCAGGCAGGATTGCGTAAACTTGCAGTAAGACATGGAGAACAACGCCCGCCCAAACCAACATCTTCGTAAACCGTCAGCCTTCGCCGGAGGTCGTCAGCAGGCTGGCAACCACTGGCTCGATACGGGCCTCGGCAAACTGCCCCCACAGGCGCTCGACCTCGAAGAAGCGGTGCTGGGCGCATTGATGATTGAGAAAGATGCGCTGTCGTCGGTAGTCGACATTCTTAAGCCCGAAACGTTTTACAAAGAAGCCCATCAGCGGATTTACCAGGCTATTCTAACGCTGTTTGGCAACTCCGATCCCATTGATTTGCTGACGGTTACGAACCAACTCCGCAAAACTGGCGAAATTGAACTGGTGGGTGGGGGTGGTTTTGTAGCCGAACTGACGTTTCGGGTCAACTCGGCAGCCAACATCGAGTATCACTCCCGGATTGTGTCGGAGCAGGCGCTCAAACGGGCGCTCATTGCCATGTCGTCGGTTATCCTGCGCGATGCCTACGAGGATACGACCGATGTGTTTGAACTCCTCGACCGCACCGAACAGCAGCTCTTCAAGATTTCGGAGTCGAACATCAAGAAGAACTATGCCGACATGAGTACCATCGTCCGGATGGCCCTCAACGAACTCGAAACCAAGAAAAACCAGGAAGGATTGACCGGCGTACCGTCGGGCTTCACCAACCTCGACCGCGTTACATCGGGCTGGCAACCCACCGAATTGATTATTCTGGCGGCCCGGCCTGCGATGGGAAAGTGCCTTGGCAAAGGCACGAAAGTGGTTATGTTCGATGGTTCGCTGCGGAAAGTGGAAGACGTGCGCGAAGGCGACGTGCTCATGGGCGACGATTCGACTCCGCGACGGGTTCTGTCCATTGCCCGTGGCCGGGAACGAATGTACTGGGTAAAGCAGAACAAAGGCATCGACTATCGAGTCAACGAAAGCCATATTCTTTCGCTCAAGCGGTCCCGTACCGAAGGCCCGCACAAAAAAGGGGATGTACTGAACATCACCGTTCGCGACTACCTGACGAAAGCCGATAAATTTAAAACCAATTATAAAGGTTACAAAGTTGCGGTTGAGTTCCCGGCGCAGGCTGTTCCACTC
The DNA here is from genome assembly GCF_054781775.1 of Spirosoma areae. Lineage (NCBI taxonomy): Bacteria > Pseudomonadati > Bacteroidota > Cytophagia > Cytophagales > Cytophagaceae > Spirosoma > Spirosoma areae. The sequence goes on from NZ_BAAGTT010000001.1 coordinate 168,954, forward strand.
GATCCATATTTTGTAGGTCTATGGCTCGGTGACGGTCATGCTTACAGTTCACGCATCACAAACACAGACTCGGAAGTAGTCGATTATTTACAGGAGTATGCTGATGAACCTGGCCTGAAGATGGTCACTTACCAACAGGCAAACCGGATAGCTAATTATGCCATCACATCCGGTCAACGGGGAGGTGCTCAATCGGGCCGACGCCCAGCCGTATTCAACGTACAAGAGCAGTTACGCGGTTTGTCAGTGATTGAAAACAAGCACATTCCACACTCTTACCTGATAAATTCGACTGAAAACCGGCTTAAATTACTGGCGGGTTTGATTGATAGTGCCCGAGCGTCGGACCGTGGCCATTATCAGGAAGCGTTCAACTGCTACGAAATCACTCAGAAAAACAAGAATCTGGCCGAGCAGCTAAAATACCTCTGCGATACGCTGGGCTTTACCTGTTCCCTCAAGGAGAAACAAGCTGGCATTGCTAAAATAGGCTATATATCAACGGTTTATCGACTCCGAATCTTTGGTAATCTGGATTCAATTCCCGTGAGAATTGACACGGTCCGGCGTTCCGGAAAGAAAGCCCGACCGCTTAAAGCACGGGCTGACTGGCGCGTGACCGGAATTCAGGTCGAGTACGATAAAGTTGACGACTACTATGGTTTCTCGATTGATGGCAACCGGTTGTTTTTGCTCGAAGACATGACCGTCACCCACAACACTGCTTTTGTCGTCAGCGCTCTCCGAAATGCAGCCGTTGACCACGGAAAACCCGTGGCGATTTTCTCGCTGGAGATGTCGTCGGTGCAGTTGGTCAACCGGCTTATCTCGGCGGAAGCCGAAATCGATTCGGAGAAAATCAGAAAAGGGACACTGGCCCCGCATGAGTGGACGCAGTTGCACCATAAAATTCAGCGGCTGACCGAAGCCCCCATTTTCATCGACGATACCCCTGCCCTATCCATCCTGGAACTGCGGGCCAAATGCCGCCGATTGAAAGCCCAGCACGACATTCAGATGGTGGTGATTGACTACCTTCAGTTGATGTCGGGCGACACAACGGCGGGGCGAATGGGCGGCAACCGCGAGCAGGAAATTGCGTCGATTTCGCGGGCACTCAAGAATTTAGCCAAAGAATTGAACGTGCCCGTCATTGCGCTCTCGCAGTTAAGCCGGGCCGTTGAAACACGCGGTGGTGATAAGAAACCGCAACTCTCCGATTTGAGAGAAAGCGGATCGATTGAGCAGGATGCCGACATGGTGTGCTTCCTGTATCGGCCTGAGTATTACAACATTACTGCCGATGAGCAGGGCAATTCGACCGCGGGTATTGGCGAGGTAATCATCGCCAAAAACCGGAGTGGCTCGCTCGATACGATTCAACTCCGGTTTATCAGTAAGTTCACCAAATTCTGCGACCTCGATTCCTACTTTGAACCCGTTCAGGCACAGGGGTTCGCACCCGACGTGAACGGCCTGAGCAGTTTTGACCGGAGTGCCGGAACGCCCCCTCCACCGGGTGGCAGCGTTTTCAAAAGCAAAGCCAACGACCGGTCAAACTTAGGCAACGATATGCCGAATTTTGGCAACGCCGACCCGAGTCAGGAAACGCCGTTTTAATGCGTTGGCGTTTGGGAAAGCACTGAGCAAAATGTAGCCTGTACTTGCTGCCAGCGTATTGGGCTGTTGTGGAAGTAGCTTTTGGATCAGATGGTTATTCGGTTTAAACATGTCAACAGCATGGAATTTTCTGCAATATTCAGTTGCCTGCTTATCTGCTTCACCTTCGTTACTGAAGCCCAAAAATTGCGGGGCCTCGACAAAAGTCCGATGGATATGGCCTATTATCCCGACGACTTTGCCCATGACCGCAAGTTTGCGCCTGAAAAGGTGGGCGATAAAGTTTTTGCACGGGTGACCTATAGCCGTCCTGCCAAAAAAGAAAGGGACCTATTTGGCAAACTCATTCCTTATGGTAAAGTGTGGCGTGTAGGCGCAAATGAAGCCACGGAGATTAAATTTTTTACGGATGCTACGATTCAGGGCAAGAGAGTTAAAGCAGGTGTGTATTCATTTTACGTCATTCCCAACGAAACAGAATGGACGCTGATTTTAAACACCGATTTAGACCAGTGGGGTGCCTATAGTTACAAGCAGGAATTAGATATCTTACGGGTGACAGCTCCCGTCAAAAAAACCCAAGAACCCGTTGAAAACCTGACAATTCAGTTTAAAAAAGCAAAGGACAACGTCAACGAATCCGTCATGATAATTGCCTGGGATAATTCACTGGTTGAAGTCCCTGTTTCTTTTTAGTTGACTAATGTTACGTCTTAAAAACGAAACCCCCATCTGCCGGGCAGATGGGGGTTTTAATGCATTAAACCTCAGAAGTTCGGCTTCAGCAAATACTTATTATAGAACTCATCAATCACCTTGACAGCCTCGGTTGGGGTATCGACAATGCTGATGAGTTTCATGTCTTCGGGGTTGATGTTGTGTTCCTGTTCGAGCATAACGTTCGTAACCCAGTCGATCAAACCCTGCCAATAGGCCTTGCCAACAAGCACAATCGGGAAACGGGCAATCTTCCGGGTCTGAATCAGCGTTAGGGCTTCGAATAGTTCATCGAGCGTTCCCATGCCGCCGGGCATCACCACAAAACCCTGGGCATATTTAACAAACATCACTTTTCGGACGAAAAAGAAGTCGAAGTTGATGCTCTTGTCCGGGTCGATGTAAATATTGCTGTGCTGCTCAAAGGGCAGTTTTATATTCAGCCCAACGGATTTGCCGCCCTGCTCAAAGGCGCCTTTGTTACCGGCTTCCATGATGCCCGGCCCACCACCCGTAATGACGCCGTAGCCGTGCCGCACCAATTTGGCCGCAATCTCTTCGGTCATTTTATAGTACGGATTGTCGGGCTTGGTACGGGCCGAGCCGAAAATGGAAACACACGGGCCAATTTTGGCCAATTTGTCGAACCCTTCAACAAACTCGGCCATTACTTTGAAAATAACCCACGAGTCCGACGTTTTTATTTCGTGCCAGTCGTGGTCCTGAAAAGCTTCTTTAATGCGTTGTTCGTCGGGTGTCAGGAGTAACTCGTCGCGCTTAGGTAAATCGTGGGCAATTCGTTCGGTGCTCTGCGCTTCAGAGCGATGAACATTCTCTTTTGTTTCTTCCATTTACTAAACTTAAAAAGGCAGTGGGCGCGAAACGTACTCACTTGGTGCATACTAAACCTATCTTCCTACTCACGTCAAAAACAGCGTTTCTTTGCGAATGAAAGCGGTTTTTGTGGGGCGGAATCTAATAACGAGCAGGATAGCAAAAACGTTTCCGGTTTTAACGAGCGAAAACATGCCGGATGACCTTCACGCATTCGCTCTTTATTTCCGCCGACTCTCCAAAAAATCTTCAATCCGATCCATGGCAACGGTCATTTCATCGACGGTTGGCAGGCACACAACCCGAAAATGATCGTCCTGCACGTAATTGAACCCATTACCCGCTACGACCAGCACTTTCTGCTCGGTCAATAAATTCAGCACAAAATCGTCGTCGTCGACAAGGTTAAACTGCAATAGATCAATTTTCGGAAAGATGTACAGTGCGCCTTTCGGCTTTACGCAGGTTATGCCCGGAATGGCCGTCATACGCGCATAGGCGAGCATGATTTGCTTGTGCAGCCGGCCCGTCGGAAGCACTAAATCATTGATACTCTGATAACCACCCAATGCCGTCTGAATAGCATACTGGGTAGGCACGTTGGCGCACAGCCGCATACTGGCCAGCAGGGTTAGCCCCTCAATGTAGGATTTAGCCCGTTTTCGGGCGCCACTCAGAATCATCCAGCCGCCCCGAAAACCAGCCGCCCGGTAATTCTTCGACAGCCCCCCCATGGTGATGCAAAGGGTTTCATTAACCATTTTGGAAATGGGATAATGCACGGCTCCATCGTAGAGAATTCGGTCATAAATCTCATCCGAGAAAACGATCAGCTTATACCGCTCAGCAAGGCGGGCAATGCCTTCCAGCACGGCCTTATCATACACCGCCCCGGTCGGATTGTTGGGGTTGATGACGACAATGGCCCTCGTGCGGGGGGTGATTTTAGTTTCCAGGTCGGCCAGGTCAGGATTCCAGTCAGCAGCTTCGTCGCACAGGTAATGCACGGGTTTGCCCCCGCAGAAAGCCACCGAGGCCGTCCAGAGCGGATAATCGGGGGAGGGAATCAGGACTTCGTCGCCTTCATTCAGCAGAGCCTGCATCGACAGCATAATCAGCTCACTGACTCCATTCCCAATGTAAATATCGTTGATTTCGATACCCGGCAAGCCGATATTCTGGGTGTGGTGCATGACCGCCTTCCGGGCAGCAAAGAGCCCCCGCGAATCGGAGTACCCCTGCGCGTTGCGGATATTGAGAATGATGTCGTGGACAATCTCGTCGGGCGCGTCGAAGCCGAAGGTGGCGGGATTACCAATATTCAGGCTGATAATTTTGTAGCCCTGACTTTCGAGTTCAAGGGATTTTTCGTAGACCGGCCCCCGAATATCGTATTTGAGGTGCGTAAGCCGGTCGCTTTTCCGTATTTCCATTCCAGGCACGTCTACGTCTGTGCAAGCTAATTCCATGCCGCAAAAGTACGGAACTGGCGGGATAAGTTGCGGAAACCACGTTATTGGGTAGTGTCTCAGTTTGACTTTATGCTCATGGCCCGTAAGGATCATCTGCACCTCAGCGTGAGGACGTGACAAACTGGGCAACATCCTCGGCCAAAGCAGATAAAAAGATGTTTCGGTTAGGTTGAGGATCAACTACGTGTGGCGGCAGTTCATCCATGTACGTGAAGTGTCCAGCATCCTCGTCCAGACAAAATTCTACCTGCATTTGTTTTGCGAGTATTTCTCTCAGCGCCACTGCCTGAGCAGGGGGCGTAACGGTATCCTTACCGCCAGCACGTATGTGCATTCGCACGTCGACGGATTTCAGTGAATCGGGGTACCTGAAGAAATCGGCTGGCGGTGCGAAAAGGGCAAGCCGTTCGAACTTCCATGTTGACCCGGCTACCACTCGGTGCCCCGAGAGGGTTCGCGCTTCTCCTCCGGCAAGCGCCAGCAATGCCACGGCTCCTATCGAGTGGCCGATTCCTATGATCGGTTGATCCACGCGCGCATACCCATCCAAAGCGAGTTCGAGCCGCCGGATGCGCGTATCGAGTTCGTCCTTTGTGGGAACAGAGGACGCCAGCATAGCAAAATGCGGTGCAACCATCGTGCATCCGTGGCGAACAACGGACCGCAACAGTGAAACATGCCGCAGTGGATTTCCACCGCGTCCGACTGCGAAGAGACCGACGCCTGTTGGCTGCTTCGCTTCCAAGACCGTTACAGTGAAAATCTCCGCGCCATCCTGTATCTGCAAAGTGATTATAGGGAAATCCTTATTCATCTACTTTTCTATCCAACACTCAACCTTTTATGCAGCCCAGTTTCATTGTCTAATGGATTCAACCCGTTATTCTGTAGTTGCCGGTTTAGTGCGTTTTGGTGATTTTTAGGGAGCGCTGGCAAGCCTGCATCAGGTAGTATCCTTTGGTTTCCAAATCTTCGACGGTGGCTTCTTTTTGTTTGAAACTCTCCACTTCCTCTTTGAAGCGCTTCATCTTGATTTCAACGGAATCATCCTCGACTAAGGGCAGCTTGCCCCAGTAAATCTGCGAAAAATGACGACTCAGCGAATCAAACTGACGGGCGTTGCTGGCCGCGCCAATCAACTGCCCGGTGATGTCGCCAATCTGGCTGTAGGCTTCGAGTCGTTTCTCCCAGATACGGCGTTTAAACTCCTGTTCCTGATTGACATTCTGGCCATACTGAAACTGCCAGACACCAGCCATTACGGTGCAAAGTGGTACCACGACTTTAATCAGCAAATCGAGCGTATTTGTGGCGAAAAAGGACCGGTTCGTCACCTCACTGGAAGTAGAGGTTGGTGCTGTAGTCGGGCTTGGTTTGTCCGGGACGGGTGAGTCGTAATGTTTCTTTACCATCTTTCTCAACGAATCGAATGAAATATACCGTTTTGTCGTCCAATACCAGAACCGGCTCGGCATCCTGTACTTGAATGACCCATTTGTTCTGTTTTGTTTCCAGATTGCCATTCGTACATAACCGGCGCACCATCACTTTACCGGCTTGCCGGAAGGTCAGGGTTTGCTTCAGCATGCAGGAATCGACAGTCTCTGCCATGCCCCGCACCTTGCGGGCCGTCAGGAAATTCCACTGTTTTGTGTTACCCTGCGTTAATTTACGCTCCATCGCCAGTCGATCATCCTGGGCGCAGACTGCCGACAAACAACTAATGAACAGGGCTATAAGCACGATACGATTCATTGGTTTCAACGGAGTATGAGTTGGGGTTACGGAACAGGTGAGTACAAGTTTATAAACAAAGATACAGGCTTTCGCTTCAGGTTGATTCTCCAGAAGTCAATTGTAAGGAGGCCCGGCCGCCTTACAATTTCAACGCAGCCAGATTAAGCGACAGGCCAATGGTATAGCCAAACTCATAGCGTTTTACGGTGGGCAGAGTATTTCCGCTGGGGTAGGTATCGCCCACGTTCAGCCCCTCGCCCAGGCGCGTTATCCGCCCCAGCATCACGCCCATATTCACCAGCATGAAATTGGTTCGGCCTAACACAAGGGCTGGCCCCAGGTGCAGCGCGAAGCCTCGGTTATCGCCACTCAGCGGCACCAAAACCCCCAGAGAAACGCCTGGTTTAACCGATTTTATACCGTTCGAGGTCAGCGTTATCATGCCATTTAAGGCCGGGATCAGTTCATCGCCCCGCGTAGCTTTCACCACACCATTGGTTAAACTATAGGTTTCAATCGCCTTATTGAAACCCATTAATCCAAACCCTGCGCTCGCAATGATGTCGATGTCGCGACCAATTTGTACGGGATAAACCATTCGTTCTACGGGTACTTTTCGGGCCGAGGGGTGAAGTACAGTGCCGGATGCGCTAATCATCGGGTACACGCTGACGTACAGTTCGGTGGTGGTGCCGGTGGGTAAAACCCGCACCGAAGTTTCGTAATTGTTGGCATAGATGGCCTGGTATTCGCTGTACAGTGTTTGAAGTTGTTGTCGAACCCGGGCTTCAGTCGTGTCGGTCATAAGTTGCTTATACAGTTGCGTGTTTCGCTGGCCCACCCAACGCCGAACCGAATTATCGTCGCCCCGGCTGGCTGCCAGGGTATCCCGGCTGGCCTGATCGAGCAGCCGCTGCAGCGTACCGCGCCAAATCAGTCCATTTTCGGCGGCTGTTACCGTAATTTGTTTGGCTGCCAGCAACGGATAGGTCTGACTCTTGTCTACTAACTCGGGCAGGTCGGGGTCGAGGGTGGCGAGTAGCTGACGAGCCTGCTCACGGATAGCTGTTGGCGTGGCCCGGTTCCGGTGATAATGTAACGCTTTCATCTTCGACACGCCCTGATCCAGCGTTTGCATAACCACCATGCGATTCTCCAGCAACAGGCCAAGTTCATCGGGCGACAGGGCGGGCAGCACCTTAAACAGATCGGCGCTGACCCGCAGGGCACCGCTGCCGGCTAAAGCCGCCATGACCGTTTCAGGCCGGACAACCATTGAACTGGTTTCGCCCCGGCCCGTTGTTGCCGCCACAATCTTCTTCAGGTCGATGCCCATAACCGGCAACAGAAACGTTCGCAGGAATGTGCTGACGGCATTTTTGCCCGCATTCTGGGATACGGTGTCGGCCCGCCCCATGGAGGTTTCCACCATCATGGCATCGGCATTGAAATTCCGTAGCCGATAAATGATGGGCGCCCCAATGGGCACTTTAATACGTTTGGAATTTTGAACAAGCGTATCCCCCTGCTGAATATAGGCTACCTTGTAATCAGTCGGCTGTAGGTAGTCCTGCTCGATATAAACCGTTGGAATAGCCTGCCCAACGGCGGTGGCCAGGGGAGCACTCAACACGAGAAAGCTATAGATGTAGTTCATTGAATGGATTGGGGTGGTTAAACGCTTAGGCAAGTTGATCGGGCAGGATAATAGCTGATATACTGACCAGCCTAATCAGCCCTGAAACGCGGCCCGATTAACTAATCATCGGGTCACGAATCTACCGTTTAATAAAATGGCACAGGCTGGCAATGAGCAACTTGGGAAGTTAAGCCGACTTGATTATCTTTCAATGAATTTGGATACAAATTAAGACCTGTTTTTATCAAAAGGTTGGTTTTACATGAAACAAATCTACCGGATAAGTAGTCTCTTTATTGTCGGTATCAGCATACTGGCTATGGTGCGGCCGAATCTGCCCGGCGGTCAGAAATACGCCCTTATTATCGCCATTGCCAACTATCCCCAATGCCCCCCCGGCCAAGTCTGCTGGCAAGCCCTTAGTTCAGACAAGGATCTGGTGCTGATGAAACAAACCCTGCTGCAACAGGGCTTTCCGGTGGCCAATATCCTCACCCTCGCCGATGCCCAGGCTACCCACGATGGCATCAAACAAAAAATGGCGGACCTGGCCGGACGTTTGCACGCAGGCGATCAGGTCGTCGTTCATTACTCCGGCCACGCCCAGCAGATTTATGATGACAATGGCGATGAGATCGACCACTTAGACGAGGCCTTAGTGGCCTACGGCGCGCCCATGTCGGCCAGTTACGATACCTACAAAGGTGAGAAGCACGTCCGCGACGACGAATTAGGTCTTTGGATTATGCAGCTCCGGCGGGCCGTGGGGCCAGCGGGGCACGTGCTGGTCATTCTCGACTCCTGCCATTCGGGAACGGCTTCGCGCGGGCAACGGCGGCAGCGTGGGGGTGCTCAGCCCATCGTGCCCGCCAACTTCACTCCCTCGCGCACGACGGCCGAAACGGGGTCAGCGCTGTATGAGAACGGGCAGCGGTCGCGGGGTGAGGATGGGCTGGGCAACTTCGTACTCCTCAGCGGAGCCATGGCCAATCAATCGAACTACGAAGCCGAAGATGACCAGGGCAACCCCATTGGGTCGCTTACCTACGCTGTCAGCAAGGCGTTTGCTCAGACCGACAAAGCCGTTTCGTATCGGGGGTTCTTCGCCAATGTGCTCTCGGTGATGGCAACCAACGGGTTGAGCCAGACGCCGGGTATCGAAGGCGATATGGATGTTCAGCTTTTTGGCGGCTCCGTCGTCACGCAGCAACCCTACTTAGCCGTTACGAAAATAGAACCGGGTGAAGCCCGCATTGCCGGGGGCACGCTCCTGGGTATTTTTCCCGGCACGGAAATAAGTCTGTTTCCCAGTGGTACGACCGCCACAAAGGACATCAAACCACTTCTGAAAGGGGAAGTGACTACAGCAGGGCCTTTTTCGGCGGTGGTTAAACTACCGGCAGTCGCGGCCATTGCCCAGCCCGAACGGGTATGGGCGTTTGTTACCCGCCAAAGTTATGGCGACTTCCGAATTAAGGTTGCCCTCGATAACCAGCTGCCCGCCACTCTTCGCCAGCTATTGACCGATAGTCTGCAAAAACAACCCGTACTGACGCTGGTAACGACCGGTGCCGATCTGCAACTGGTTCTGGCTTCGGGCGGCCTTGCTCTCCTGCGGACGAGCGATGGTATAGTTGCTGGCGAAACCATTTCCGGCCCGGCACCCGCCCAGCTACTGGCCAACACCCTGGAGGCCCTGCGGAGATATTCCATCGTGCGGTTCATGCGCGAACTCGCGCTTAAAAACGACGACTATCGGGCAAGCACCCGCGTTTCGCCGACTAAGCCCGATGCCCATCCTGCCCCCAATACGGGATCGGCGGTTGCACTGTCGGTGGGCAAACCCGCCTGGATAACCGTGCGGAATGAAGGCCCTAAGCCCTTTTTTTTCAATCTGGTCGATTTCCAGCCCGATGGCATAGCGAGTGTTGTGCTGCCGGGCGTGGTGCCTGGTGGCCGCCAGTACACGCCCGACGACCTGACCCTCAAACCCGGTGATTCAGTTACGTTTCAGGTCGATGTCGGCCCGCCCGAAGGACTGGAGCTGCACCGCGTATTTGTAGGTCCTGAGCCGTTTGACCTGCGCCCGGCGTTCAGCACGTTTCGCACACGTGGTCCCGATTCGCCCGTTGAGCATCTGCTTCAGACCATGCTCGATACGCCCACCGGCAGCCGGGGCACCACCCTCCGCTTCGATCCGGGCATGGGTGGCGTGACTGATTTTTCCTTTCAGATCGTAAAGTAACGTGGTGCCATACCCTGACCGGAAACCTAAACTATGTTCCTGACCGTGATACAAACGTTTACCTTAATTAGTTGTCGGCGGTTGCTTCTCCAGATAGTTTTTGTTTGTGGAGCGATAGGCTGTTACGCCCAGACTGAACGCCGGGGAGTTACCCTCGGTTCGCTGACCGACACAACAGGCGACCTTCGGTACACCTCAAAATATGCCCTGCTTATTGGCATAGACAACTACGAGACCAAATCTGGCTTCGCCCCCTTACACTATGCCGTTAACGATGCCAGAGCGTTACAGAAAGTCCTGATCGAGCGGCTGCGTTTCCCGGCCAAAAACATCCGGTTGTTGCTGAATAAAGAGGCTACCCGTCGGAATATTCAGAATGCGCTCGAATCGTTCTCGAAAGATGAAGTCTTCGAGAACAGCCAGTTGGTGGTCTTTTTTGCCGGGCATGGCACCACAACGGGCCGGGCCGGCGGCAATCGACGGCGGGGGTTCCTGGTGCCCGCCGATGGCAGCGATGGCGAGTTGAATGCCTCGGCCTTAGCCATGGACGAACTGCGCCAGCAAGCCGATTTTATCCGACCCAAGCATACGCTCTTTCTGGTTGATGCCTGCTATGGTGGACTGGCTCAGGCCCGAAGCGGCATTCCAACGGTGGCCTTTATTCGCAACGTCTGGAACCAGCGATGCCGCGAGATCATCACGGCAGGCAGCGCCGATGAAACCGTCATTGAGTCGGACGAATGGCAACACAGCGCCTTTACGAAAGTGCTGTTAGATGCGCTGGAGCGGGGTGAAGCCGACATCAACGGCGACAATGTGATTGTTTCCTCTGAACTGTTTGGCTATATCCAGCAGCGCGTTCCGTATTATGCCCAGCAGAAAGGTGGCCGCCAGACCCCGCAGTTCAGTACACTTACACCCGAAACCGGCACGTTTCTGTGGGAGCTAACCCCCAATGCCTTAGCCGACAGCCGCCGACAGAATTTTATACCGTCGGCCACTGAAATCAACCGAAAATTCAACAGTACGCTGGCAATAACGGCCAATGTGCCAAACGCCCGCGTTAAAATAGATAGTGTTGAAGTGGGCTACCTGAGCAATGGGAAATTTAACTTTTCTACGGCACCGGGCTACTACCGGGTTGAGCTGCTGAAGGACAAATTTGACAGCGAAACAAAAGAAATTGAAGTCAGGCCAGACACCACCGTCACCCTTCCGTTTACGCTGACGCAGAAAGTCTTCGATGTTACCCTGAGCGTCGACCCAGCCGATGCGGTAACGTATGTCGACAATCGGTTGGTGGGTGCCGGTGCCCAGAAGGTCGAACTGGAGAAGGGACGCCATATTATTGCCGTATCGAAGGGTGGCTACCTGACCCGCAACGAAGTGGTGGAACTGGTGCAGGAAACCACCCTGAACGTCGCATTGGAAAAAATTAAGGCGTCGGTCGATGTGGTGTCAACGCCCCCCGGTGCCACCGTCAGCGAGAACGGGCATGTGGTTGGCCAAACACCACTCCGGTTCAACCTTGATTACGGTTTACACAAAGTAGACGTCAGCAAAGAAGACTATTTGCCGCATAACCTGACGGTCGACGTGCGGGAACCCAGCCAGGTTACCCAGACCATTGCGCTGGAGGTCGACCCCAACGGGCGGCTGATGCGCCGGTTGGTACTCGACAAGCTGAATCGCCGGTTGGCGGCTAACTTTGGCGTGGCAACCTTAACGGGCCTGAGTGCTGTTTACTTAGATAAACTCATCCGGGATAACCGCCAGAACAGCACCTTCCTGACTCAAACCGACGACCAGCAGAAGCGTGGGTACTGGCAAACGGCCAAATACGTCAGCCTGGCCATCTGCAGCTTAGAGTTAGTCTCCAGTTTTCTCAACGTAGCCGGCATCGTCCGGTTTCAGCAGCGCAAACCGATTTCCTTATCCGTCAACTCCCACCCTTCACCGGCTTATTCGGGCCTGTCGATATGCTATACCTTCTAAAACGCTGTAGTATAGTGCTTATAATTGGCTGCCTGGGCCTGCCGCAGCAGGCCCAGGCACAGGTGGGCATAGACCCCGCCGAAACCGCCGAGCAAACCCATCGGCTGGGTGCGTTGCTGGAGGTGTACAGCTACAGTCAGCTTATGTACGACCGGTTAGGCATTGGCGGTTATTTCGGGGCTATAACCTACAAAGCCCTGCCCTTTGCCACACTGGGGTTAGGCTACGACTACTCAATATACAACCATTCCCTATTGCTCGATATTCGGCAGGAAGTAAGCCGGATGCGGCTTCGTCCGGTGCTGATTGCCGGATTGGGGTATGCCCTGGCCGGTAACCAGCAAACCATCACGTCGTCGTTTGGGCTGCAAAAAGACGTCACGCCCCAGCGCGGCTTAGTGTACCGGATCGGTGGTGGCTTGCGGGCGTATTATTTCCGGAGGTTACCCATAGCCATCAATGCCGGTTTGTTTTACAAGAGCGAACCGGGCTATGATGTCACGGAAACCAAATCGGGCAGCATTGTCGTAAACGCCTATCAAAACGTTGGCTCGTTCTGTTTATCGCTTGGTTTAACCTATTGACCAATGAAGGCTATGCTCAAACGAATACTCCTCTACGGCCTGACGCTGCTGCCAATGGCTTGTTTGCAACAGGAAATCCGACCAATACTGGATCGGAATACGAGGGCCTGTTTGTTGAGACAGCAGTCGAGCTACAACGCCGATGTCGGCGGCTGGTCGACCGGCGTTTTTCAGTTTAAGTACAACAAGGATGGGAATCCGTTGCAGTGGTCTTTTTTAGACCAAACGCGCACCGTCGTTAAAATTTACACGTTCGAATTTGATGGTCTGCGCCTGAAACGAATGAACTGGTACAGCGGCAGTAAAACAACACCCGACAGCCTGGTGAGCTACAAAACCTACGACATCGATGCTGAACTTACGACCCTGGTTGAGCACACGTTTAAACGAAACCTGAACCGGTCGTTTGATGAGGTGTTAACCCGGCAGTTTGATTTTTTCCGCAATCCGGATGGCGAATTGCGCGTACAAAAAATTGATTACGTTTTGCCTGAAGCCACAGCAACTACGACCAATGCGAAGTCGGGTAAGTACAAGCGGCTGGAATACGACGAAGAGGGTCGAAACCTGTACCGAATATGGAGCAAAAATGGACCGAATTCAGCAGAAAACCTCGACGTCACCTTTGGGGGATACGACCTCAATGGCCGCAATCCATTCAACGTTAACTTCTGGATGTCGTTTGCCCAGGGCGATATGGCCAGTTTTGTTGATAGCCACGGCTCGTTCAGTGAGAACAACATAACGCTCTTTGCAGGCGGATTTGACAAACCTTTTTTTTACATAGTCTACGAGCTTAACGCCGAAGGATTTCCCTGTTTGATTACATCCAAACAATCCAATTTAGTGATTAATCCCGGCGAAAATCTATACTATTACTATGACTGTGATTGCCAGCGGTAACTGAGCTTTTTTTCCTATGAACGCACTATCCATTCTAAAACGCATAGCCACCTACGGAGTCGTGCTGCTGCCAATGGCCTGTTTGCAGCAGGAGGTTAAGCCCCAGCCCGATAAAAACACACGCGCCTGTCTGCTCAAGGGAAATACAGGCTATTATATCATTGGCTCCGAATGGGTAACCGGCTCCTGGCGCTTCGACTACAACGCCGATGGCAACCCTGTAAAATGGTCATTCTTCGACAATGGGCTGAATACCTATAAAACCTACACGCTGGAGTATGAGGGGTTACGCCTGAAACGGATGAACTATTATAAACTCGAAACGATACACCCCGATTCATTGCTGGAGTATAAAACCTACGCCATCAATGCGGATATGACCTCGCTGATTGAACATAGTTTCAGACGCAATGCAACCGGAACGTTCGATGAGGTATTGACCCGCCAGTGCGACTTCTTCCGTAACAGCAGCAACGATTTGCGCCTGCAAAAAGTGGAAATCGTTACGCCAGACGCGCAACCCGACGGTCAGAATAACCGCTCCGGAACCTACAAACGCTTTGAGTATGACAAGGAAGGCCGTAATGTGTTCCGAATCTGGCATAAAGACAAGTCGATGGCCAAAGAAGCAATACAAACCACTTATGGCGGATTTGACTCCAATGGCCGGAGTCCCTGGAATGCAAACTTCTGGCTTTCGTTCATCCGGGGCGATGGCGACAGCTTCATCAATAGCACGGGCTTCTGGAGCGAAAACAACCTGTCGACCGCCAAGAACGGGACAGATTTAGCCAACTTTTATTACGTGTACGAATTAAACGCGGAAGGATTTACCTGCATCAGCAGCGCCAAAGGAGTCGACAAAGTGCCTAACCCCGAAGAAACGTTCTATTATTACTACAACTGCGATTGCCGTCGGCGGTAGTTAACCCCTTTTTACCTATGATGAGAACGTTTACGTTAAAACGGGTCGCCCTATACAGTTTGGTTCTCCTGCCGATTGGGTGTTTGCAGCAGGAGATCAGGCCAGCGCCTGATCAGAATACACGGGCCTGCCTGATTCGGGAAAAAGTGGATTATTCGGCACCCGATGGGCATAACTGGCAACTTGTTACGCAGCATTTCGACTACAATTCGGATGGAAACCCCATCCGCCGGTCCTTTATCAATGACAAGCGGATTGTCACAAAAACCCAGACAATGGTGTATGACGGGCTTCGCCTGACCCGCATAAACCTATACGAGGGGAAGGCCGAAACAGAAGCCAGCCTCACGGCCTACAAACGGCTTGAGAGCAGCCCTGATTTCAAGGTCATCGTCGAACACACGTTTCAGCGACAACCGAACAACCAGTATATTGAAGTAAAAACGCGCGCCCACGACTTTTTTCGCAATGAAAATGGGGCACTTAAATTAAGCAAAACCGAACTGGTTTCGCCTGCCGCCCGGCCCGACAGCATTGGTGAACGATTAGGCATTTACTGGCTGCTGGAATATGATGATAAAAACGAAAATGTTTTCCGGCGATGGATCAAATCACCTGATTTAGCCACAGAGCAGGTTCAATATACGCAGGGCGGTTTCGACCAGAATGGCCGCAGCCACTGGAATGCCAATCTTTGGTTGTCGTTTATGCGGGGGTTCGATACCGATTTTCTCAATGGCGACGGGTATTGGAGTGAAAACAACATTGCCGTACAGGCGGGCGCCAGCGGGCAGGCCCTGTTTTTCTATAATTATGAGCTAAATTCGTCGGGGTTCCCATGCGTCAGCTACGGCAAACGAGCCGACAATGTAGTCGACCCGTCGCAGTCATTTTATTATTATTACAACTGCGATTGCCAACGGTAATTGAACCTTATCTGCTCCGTCAATAAACTAACCCTATGTCCCGACCTCTCCTGATTGACTCGCTCGGCGCAACGATTGTAGTATTCCTGCTCTGCTGGGTGCTGAAAAAAGTGGTGTTCAACATTGGCTTTATGGACCCGGTGCATAGCGCCATGCATCATGTTGAGCAGGAATTTGATCGCCATGTTCATGGCCTTACCCGGTCCAGTGCCGGGTTATCTCCCTCGATATGCCTGATCAACATCGGCGACGCCGACCGGCCCCGCATTGCTCAGATCCTGAATACGGTTGCCCGCTACCAGCCCCGTGTCGTTGGGGTCGATATTCTGTTCGACAGGAAAAACGCCCCGGTCGATACGAGCCTTCGCCTTGCCCTGAGCCGACTCAATGCCCAGACTAAATTAGTGATGGTCTCGTCGCTTTCCATAACCGGCCACAAAGGGCACGAACACATTGACCAGCACCTGTCGGATGCACCCTATCGCTTTGGGCCGGCGGGTTATACCAACTTTGTCAGCGATGAGGTCGTTCAGCACCACATGCCGACGATGACGTTGCCAGAAGGCAAATCCGGTTCCGGCGATGAAATCCTATCCTTTGCGGCACAGGTCATTGCAACAGGAATGCCCACGGCCTGGGAGCGGTATCAGACCCGCCATGCCGGTATTTGGACCCATACATCGGAACGCATCCTGTATCAGGCAGATACCAGTTCATTCATCTATTTTACTGAAAATGAAGTATTTACCAATAGAAATCGGTTAGATAGCTTACGCGGCAAGATTGTGCTGCTGGGGTCAATGACCGATTGTGACGACTGGCATAAGGTGCCGCTCGGCGACGATGTGCGCCTGAGCGGTCTGGCTATTCACGCGCACATCGTCGCCCTGATGCTGGGGGGTGTTTATCCCCGGCATGTTCCCCACTGGTTGCTGTGGGGGCTGTCGTTTCTGCTGTGCTGGGGGCTGATGACTTTTTTTGCCTGGCGATTTCATGACTACCACACCTCATTTCACCTCGTCTTTAAAACCGTTCAGTTTCTGACGGCAGCTCTGATTGTTCTGGTTGCCTTACTGCTGTTTCGGTCGGCCCGGCTGGAGGTAGACACGCTGCCGCTGCTGGTGCCCATTGCGCTGGCCGTTGATGTGCTGTATTTCTACGAGCCGTTTGCCAAATGGCTGAGTAAAAAGCGATTCGCGAAACGGCTTCATTATAAAACCTATTTCACGGATACTCATGCTCATTAACTTTCTTTTTGGGCTTGGCTGTCTAATCAGCCTCTTTCCGGCGTTAGTCCGGGCGCAAACCCAAACCCAACCGGCTTCTGTTACGGCTATCTACGCCGACGGGCCGGTATGGTATCGACCCTCGGCGAAAACGCCCTGGAAGCCCATCAACTTCGGCAATCTACCCATGATGCTGTCTCCCACCGGCGAGGTAAAACTCACTAAACAGGCCGTACTGGTGCTGGGTTCATCGACCCCCAAACCGGTTACGCTTTGGGATACGGCGGGGATAGTCCGGCTGAACATGCTTTCAGCTATTCGTACCGATGATGCCTCGACCGTTCTGGCCGATTATTTCCGGTATCTGTGGTATAACCTGTCGCACCGCCACGAAACCATCGACTCGTATGCCCAGGGGTACATGAAGCGCAAGGGTGTGGTGAGTCGGGACGGGGGCTGCCCTCCTCCCCTGATGCGAATGCCCGATTATGGGGCGGCCATTGCGTCGGACACGGCGATACGATTTACCTGGAAACCAGAGCCGGGGACCACACGCTATACGGTTGCTGTCTATGACCATTTTGCTGCCAGCGCCAACACGCTCTACACCACTCAAACAACCGACACAACCCTTAATTTCACGCTCGACAAGCCTTTTCTTGAGAAAGAAGTGACGTATTACTGGTCGGCATTTCCAACCGAAAAGCCAAACTGTACCCGCTATACGTTTACGTTGGTTAAAGCCGAAACCTACCAGCAACTCGACGCCCGAATCGCGGCTCTGCAACCCCGGTTTTCGTCGCCCGCGATGGCTGCATTCCTGAAAGCGGCTCTCTACGAAGCGAATCACTACTACCCCGAAGCCTACCGCTCCTATTTTCAGGCGCACCGCTTAGCCCCGGCCAATAGGCTCTATCGCGACGGCTATGCGCTATTTCTGGCCCGGCGGGGGCTGACAACCGAAGCCAACCGGCTACACCCGAATCCACGTTAAGCACACGCTTCATTCACCGGCCTTTATCTAAATTCTCTGAGGTATTAACGCCCTGCGCCGGGAACCTTGTGGGCTTATACAGTTCAGTACAAAAAAAGCGTAGTATTATGAGTACTAAAAATGAAGATTTGCATGGGAACGCGCCCGATAAGTCGTCGGTAGCGTTGCTGATTATCGACATGATTAATGACCTGGAGTTTCCGGGTGGCGACGAGTTGCTCGAACCAGCCCGCGCAGCCGCCGATACGATTGCCAGGCTCAAACAACGGGCCAAAACCCACAACATCCCCGTTATTTATGTCAATGACAACTTTGGTCGCTGGCGGTCGAATTTCACCGACGTCGTTGACCACGTACTGACCGACGGGGTCCGGGGGCAGTCTCTGGCAAACGTTCTCAAGCCCAGCCCTGACGATTATTTTGTGCTTAAACCCAAGAACTCCGGATTTTACGAAACTACACTGGATGTACTGCTCACCTATCTGGGTGTGAAGCACCTGATTCTGACGGGCCTCAGCACCGACTCCTGCGTACTTTTTACGGCCAACGATGCTTACCTGCGCGATTTGAGCCTGACAATTCCCTCCGACTGCGTGGCGGGCATTAAAGCGACCCATTCACACGACGCCCTGGCCTACATGAAGCGGGTACTCAAAGCCGATATATCCCCATCGACACAGCTTGATCTGATAACCCTTCGTGAGGAACTGGCCGATGCAGGTTAGTACTTCACAAAAGAGATTCTGCGGATTCTGTAGCTTCTATTGGCCTGATTGTCAGCTACAATAGTCTCACAGCATCGATAGCCATTAAAGTGGACGAGGACTGGTTAGCAACGTCTGCTTATCTTTGACGTGTTACTTAATCTCCCCTCCTGCTCATGAAACAGCTCTGTCTGTTATTCGTTCTCACGTGTCTGTCAGCGTCGGCGATAAAAGCCGCACCGGGCGATGTTCATATCGCGATTGAAACCCGCCAGACGGCCTTAGTCATTCGGGTCGGTAAGGACTCAATACCCACCCTGGTGCATTTGGGGCCGCGTCTTCGCCGGGCGGCTGACTATGAAATCATTCCGGGCAATGGCAAGCGGGGCGAAGATTATACCGGCATCTACAATTCGGTCTATACACCCGCTGGCAGCCGTAATCTGCTGGAACCGGCCATCCGGGTAACTCACGCCGACGGAAATCCGTCGCTCAATTTGACGTATGTTCGGCACGAAAGCCAGTCGGTGGCCGAGGGTGTAGCGCTAACCAAAGTCTATTTAAAAGACCCGCAGTATCCATTTGAGGTGACGCTGTACTACAAAGCCTATCAGAATGAGGATGTTATTGAACAATGGACAGCCATCCGGCATACAGAGAAGAAACCGGTTGTGCTGCACAACTACGCATCGGCCAATCTGTATATTCCGGCTCAGCAGTACTACCTGACGCATTTTCATGGCGACTGGGCCAGCGAAATGAACCCGACCGAAATTCCGCTGACCGAAGGCATCAAGATACTGGATTCCAAGCTGGGCACGCGGGCCGATTTGTTTCAGCCGCCTTCGTTTTTAGTGTCGCTCAACCAACCCGCCGACGAAGACCGGGGCGACGTGCTTGCCGGAACGCTGGCCTGGTCGGGCAATTATCAACTGGCCTTTGAAGTCGACCCGCTGCATAACCTCCGGCTGCTGGCGGGCATCAACCCCTACGCGTCGGCCTACACCCTGGCCCCAAACAAGGAGTTTACCACACCCGCTTTTCTGTTCACCTATTCAACCCAGGGCAAAGGTGGAGCCAGCCGGAGTTTGCACCGCTGGGCGCGTAAACACCGGATTCCGCAGGGCGAGGGCAACCGGCTAACGCTGCTAAACAACTGGGAAGCCACTTATTTCGATTTCAATGAAGAAAAACTAACGACCCTGTTTGCAGATGGCAAAAAACTTGGCGTCGATTTGTTTCTCTTAGACGATGGCTGGTTTGGCAATAAGTACCCGCGCAACAACGACCGCGCGGGCTTGGGCGACTGGCAGGAAAACGTCAAAAAGCTGCCGCACGGCTTAGGCTATCTGGTAAATGAAGCCGAACGCGCGGGCGTAAAGTTCGGCATCTGGCTGGAACCCGAAATGGTCAGCCCGAAAAGCGAACTCTACGAAAAGCATCCCGACTGGGTTATTAAACTACCAAACCGTCAGGAATATTATTACCGGAATCAGTTGGTGCTCGACCTCTCGAATCCAAAGGTTCAGGACTTTGTGTATGACATAGTCAATGGTATCCTGACCAAAAACCCAACGCTGGGCTACATCAAATGGGATTGCAATGCGGTCATTTACAATGCCTACTCGGCCACGATTCAGAACCAGTCGCACCTCTACGTCGAGTATGTGCAGGGCTTGTATAAAGTCCTGGAACGACTGCGGGCCAAATACCCAACCCTGCCCATGATGCTCTGCTCCGGGGGCGGGGGCCGCGTCGACTACGGAGCCCTGCGCTACTTTACCGAATACTGGCCCAGCGACAATACCGACGGGCTGGAGCGGGTATTTATTCAGTGGAATTATTCGTATTTCTTTCCGGCCATCGCCACCTGCAACCACGTAACCGACTGGGGCAAACAGCCCATCAAGTTCCGCACCGACGTAGCGATGATGGGCAAAATCGGGTACGACATTGTGGTCAGCAAACTGACTGAACCCGAATTGCAATTCAGCCAGCAGGCGCTGAAAACTTATGAACGAATCAAGAACGTCATCTGGCAGGGCGACCTGTTCCGGCTGGCATCGCCCTACACCAATGATGTAGCCTCCGCGATGTACGTCAATGATGGGCAGAATCGGGCGGTTTGGTTTACGTACCTGGTAACGAATCGCTACAAGGCGGGAAGTATGGCCCCGATTAAACTCAAGGGGCTAAATCCTGACAAAAACTACACCATTCAGGAACTGAACGTCTACCCCGGCGCCCGGTCAGGAATCAACGCCAATTCAACAACCTATTCGGGCAACTACCTGATGACCATTGGGTTTAATCCGCAGGTCGATGCCCGCCGAACCAGCGTTGTGCTGGAACTAACGGAAGCGAAGTAAGTCAGCAGGGCAAAAACAAATCAGATTGTTTTAACCGAACGGCTTATTTCGTTCGGGAGGTCGTTGTTTTCCGGCCCGGCGATGGACTTTGGTAACTAATCTTGAAAAGCGTTCCGTTCAGGTCGTCGGTTACATACAACGACCCGTCCGGTCCCTGCGCCAGGCCGCAGGGGCGATGCTGCACGGGTCCGGTCGGTTTTACCAAATCGGTACCCGCGAAATTGTCGGCAAAGATTTCCCAGGGGCCGGATGGTTTGCCGTTTTTAAAGGGAACAAACCCAATCATATACCCTTTGTGCAATTCCTGCGACTGCCCGTGGAAAGCAATAAAGGCCCCGTTTCGGTATTTGGCCGGGAACGCTGCTCCGGTATAAAACAGCAGGCCATTGGGTCCTAAATGCGCCGGAAAAGCCGCCAGCGGAGTTATCGTTTTTGCCGTACCCGTTTTTTTGCCATCGCCCCCGTATTCCGGCGCCAGGATTTTCTTTTTCTGAAACTGGTCGTAATACACATACGGCCAACCGGCATCATCGCCCTGATGCAGTTCATACATGGTTTCGGCGGGCAGTTCGGCGCTTTGTTTAGGCGTGTAATACTGGGGGTAAAAATCGTCGAACTTACCCCGGCCATGCTGCATTACAAACAGCGAGTTGGTTTGACTATTCCAATCCAGCCCGACAACATTTTTCAGGCCCGTGGCAAACCGAACCCCATTGGCATAGGTCTGGTTCAGCCCATCGGCTTTAAACCGCCAGATGCCAGCCGCCGAATCCAGCAGCGGGCACGGCATTAGTCCTTTGCCGGTTCCTTTTTCCCGGCACGCATCGTTGTCCGACGCAACATTGACGTAGATATTTCCCTGATTATCAACGGCAATCGACTTCGATTTATCGCGCTCCTTTTCCCGCAATCCCGACACCAGCGTTTCGGGCTGGTCAGGACTGATGACCTCGTGTTTGTCGTTCAGCTTGTAGCGATAAACACTGCTGTTCGATGAGGTATACAAATACCCATCCCGAATGAAAATTCCCGTGCCGGGATAATCGCCGAAGCCCACCTGTTCATCGGCCACTCCATCGTTGTTAGTGTCGCGCAGGCGATAAATGCCTTTGCCATCCTTGAGTTTGGCGAGTTTCACGTATACATCGCCGGTTTTGCTGATGGCAATGTGCCGGGCAGGTCCCAAATCCTGGGCCACGATGGTCGCCGAAAAGCCCGCCGGGAGTTTTACCTCCACCGGAGTAATTGCCGGAATGATCGCCTTTTTTACGACGCGTACCGGTGGCGGGGGAAACCCTGCGGCAGGGTGGCCCTGTACATGAGTTCCTGAAAACAGGGCGGTGACGGCGCTTAGGCTGGCGACTGCTAAAAAAAATGGGTGCATGAGTTGAGGGAGAGCGGACAAATTATTTTCCAGATTGTTTTACGGGTTGTGTCATTGCGGTTTCTTTCGGCTGAAATCCTATCCACTCCAGGGCGAGCAGGTTTTTACCATCGGGTTTCATAAACACGAAATATAAATCGTGCCGCCCCCCCGGAGTCTGAATCGGGGCGCTCACGTCGGCAAATTTTCTCCGGTCACCCGTTGCGGTCGTATTGGCGGTGCTGATCACAGGTCCCGTTGGTGAATCGGTATGCACCTCGATGGTGGCGTTCTGATCGAGCGACGCATAATGATACGTTACCTGGTCGATGCCTTTCAAATCAATCGACTTCAGCACGAAATACGATTGGTGGTTAATGTTGCCCAGGCGTCGGCCCTGTTTTGCCATATCGTGCAGGGAGTCCGCTTCGGCGCCCAGCACTTTGGTCGGGCGCAGCACCAGCACATCGCTTTTAGTCAGGGCCAGTTTAGGCTGTGGCGCACCCACACTGCCTTTATCGGTATAGGAAGCCGTCAGAATATACCGGCTTTGTTCCTGATTTCCGACATGTTCTTTCAGGACGACACTACCCTGCTGCGGGAGCCGGTTTTCGGCAGCCTGGCCACCAACGGCAAGAATGTATTTAACCATCTCGGTCGTTTCCTCCCGCGATAGCTGCGGGTGGGCGCTCATGGCATGTTCGCCCCAGACGCCCCCGCCCCCAATGATGATTTTGTTGGCTAATTTGGCCGTTGCGGTTTTGTCGTCGCGGTATTTTTTAGCCACATCCGTAAACGACGGCCCAACCGACTTGGCCGCCAACTGATGGCACGCTTTGCAGTCGCTGCCCGCAATCAGCGATTTACCCAGATTATAGGATGCCGAAATTTGCTGGTGGCCTATCTGCTGGTCGTTACCGGCCACTTTCGGAATGTATGTCAGCACCACATTCACCTTTTTCTTATCGACGGGCTTGTCTTCTTTATCGCTCACGGCCACCGAATACCGGAACGGCGTTTGATTGGGAAAGAAGAACGTGCCGTTATCCGTCGTGGAAATAGCCACTTGTGGCATGGTGTTGCCTACTTTAATGGTCAGCGTATCGGTGCTGGATTTTCCGGCGGGGTCGGTCACAGTAAGCCGTGCTTTGTAAATGCCATTTTTGCGGAAGGTGTAGGTCGGGCTGGCCTGTGTCGAAGCCACCGTGTTGCCCTCAAACCGCCACTGGTAGCGCAACTGGTCTTTGTCGTAATCGTAACTCGTGCTGGTAAAAGCCACCGACAGTGGAGCCAGCCCGATGGTGTCCTTCGCCGTAATGGCTGCGACGGGGGCACGGTTGCCGGGGTTGAAGTCAACTCGCACTAAGCGGGCATCTTCGTTGTCGATGCCATACACCGACCCGTATTCGAGCATATACATTGAGCCTTCCGGCCCGATTTCCATATCCACTGGTCGCCGAAAATCGCCCCGCGCGGGCATAAACCGCTCCAGAAGCTGAAAATTCTGCTGCTCGTCTAAGCGCACGGCAAAGACCCAGTTCCGCATCCAGTCGTACATGAACAGCGCCTTATCATAGTAGGCGGGCAGTTTTGTTTTGGATTGGAGAGCCGCATCGAAATGGTAGACCGGCCCGCCCATCGCACACCGCCCGCCAACGCCGAGTTCAGGAAATTCGTCTGACTTATTGTAGGGATACCAGACCATTGCCTTCGTGGTAGGCGGCAATTGTTTGGCGCCCGTGTTGTTGGGTGAGTTATTGACCGGGGCATTCGGGTCGAACAGCGGCCCGACGGCTTTGGTGGCAAAATCGTACTGATGGTAGGGTTTGCTGTTGCCCACGAAATAGGGCCAGCCATAGTTTCCCGCTTTTTTGGCCTGGTTGAATTCATCGTAGCCACGCGGTCCCTGCTCCCCGTCGGTGCCGGAGTCAGGGCCGATTTCGCCCCAGTACACAATCGACGTGGCCGGATCGACCGAAATGCGGTATGGATTCCGGCAGCCCATCACGTAGATTTCGGGCCGGGTGGCGGGGGTCCCTTTCGGGAACAGATTGCCTTCGGGAATGGTGTAGGAACCATCGGCTTCGACGTGAATACGAAGAATTTTGCCCCGCAAATCATTGGGATTTCCCGCCGAACGCTGGGCATCGAAGGTAAGCCGCCCGTCGCGCTGGTCGATGGGTGCAAACCCGCTCGACTCAAACGGAACCGTATTGTCGCCGGTCGAAATAAACAGGTTGCCGTGCCTATCCCAGGTCATCGAGCCGCCCGTGTGGGCGCTCACTTCGAGGTCAATCGGAAATTCGATGATGGGTTTTTCGCTGGCTAAATCCAGGGTGTTGTCGTCACGAACGATAAAGCGGGCAATTCGCTGTTTGGTTTGCTGGCTGTCCTGTATGGTATAGAAAAAATACAGGTAATGATTCTTACTGAAATTCGGGTCGATGGTCATGCCCAGCAGCCCGTTCAGGTATTTTTCGACCGCTTTCACCGGAAAATCGTGCAGCAGCCGGGTTTTCTTCTGAACGGGATCGTACATGTAGAATTTACCGCCCCGTTCCACAAAAAACACGCGCCCATCGGGGGCTACGGCCAGTTCCATGGGTTCGTTGAGGTCATTCGACAGCACCGTCTTGGTAAACCGGTTCTCTTCGGGCCGTTTGGTCGTATCAACAACCGACACCACACCCGATTGGGGCTTTGGTTTATGATTTTCTACGGCCCAGCTATTCAACAGGCCAGCAAGCCCCAGCACGGCGCCACCCAGCGATAGATTTGTAAATAGGGAGTTCATTGATTTTGCAGTAGGTTAATTCGATACCAGTCGAGGTCAACGCCTTTCTGGTAATCAAAGCATCCGGGAGCGTCCATCTACCGTTAAAAGACAAACGTGGCTTGCGAAAACACAAGTCACGTTTGTCTCAAATCATTTGATTTTCTGTTGACCCATACCGTTCTCAACGGCCTGCTCACTGAAGCGGCTTCACGGTGTATCCTTTCTTACGCAGCAAGTTTATAACGCCTTTTTCGTTGCCCAGGTGGCCCGCGCCAAAGGCAAAAAACGTCGGTTTTTCTTTGGCCGCTTTCTCAATGACCGGAATCCAGTTTACATTGCGTTCGGAAAGTAAACTTTCCTCAAACTGCGTGAAATCGCCCCCGCTGAACTGGCTGGATTTCATAGTGTTCATTAGTTTAGCCAGATCGTGGCTTTTGTAAATGGCAACCATTTCGGCAAATTCTTTCTTTGCTTCGTCTGGTTTTTTAGCCATATCGACCAGCCCTTTTAGCTGCTCTTCCATCGGAATCTTGTCTAAAGCGGCCAATTCGGCCTCAATCGTTTCCAGCCCCAGCACTTCTTTTTTATCGGTTGCCGCCATCTGAGCAAAGGTCATGTCGTAGGAAGCAGGCTGGCAGGGCAGCATGGTCATGTACATCATCGACATCAGGCCAATGGGTTTAAGCATCCCAACCTGCGCCAGACCCATATTCATTTTCTGCTTCAGGTAGTTGTCTAAAACGCTGTAGTCGTCTGGTTTGAGGAGGTCTTTCACCGTTTTTCCGTCAGGCATCATCATGGCTTTCTGCATACTACCCATCATGGCCGGGTCGTCTAAATCAATTTCCAGATACACCTGCTGTGCATCGCTAACGGCCTTTTTGATGGCATCCGTAATTTGCAGGTCGGCTGGGCAAACCAGGTGAAACGTGCCGTAGAGATACGAGGGTTTAGTTATTCCGGGACCCGTCATTTCATACAGCAACGCCTTGTCCTGCGCCTGAACGGTTGTCGTCAGCGAACCGGCCACTACGAGTCCGGCAAGGGCGATCCGGGAAGCAAGTCTTCGTTTGTTGTTCATAGTCTTTCGTTTGGCAATCTGAATACAAAGCTACGGGTTGTGCTGGTCTGGCATCAAAAAAAGGGACAATGAATCGTTTGCCGGGACGAACGGCGACCCTCCGCTGATGAAACGGCATTGCCCTTCGCTTCGTACCTTTGAACCAACTTTTTCGGCGCAGGCCCTATCTGCTTATGACTACTCAACAACCTAAACTCAGCCCCTCGCACCCGCAACCGTTCACGCATAAAATTCGCCTTGTCACGGCGGCATCGCTATTCGACGGCCACGATGCGGCTATCAACCTCATGCGTCGGCTTATGCAGGCGTCGGGCGCCGAAGTGATTCACCTCGGCCATAACCGCTCGGTAGCCGAGATTGTCGATTGCGCCATTCAGGAAGACGTGCAGGGTATTGCCGTAACCAGCTATCAGGGCGGGCATCTGGAATTTTTTAAGTACATGCATGACCTGCTGAACGAACGCGGAGCCGGTCATATCAAACTCTTTGGCGGAGGTGGTGGCACCATTCTCCCGGCTGAAATTGCGGAACTGCACGCCTATGGCATCACGCGCATCTACTCCCCCGACGATGGCCGGGCAATGGGGCTGCAAGGCATGATTGACGATCTGCTGCGGCAGTGCGATTTTGAGTTGCCACCCGTAGAGACGCGACCCTTCGCGTCTCCTTTGCGTCGGCAAATACCATCCGGTCAGGAGACGCGAAGGGTCGCGTCTCTACATCAGACCATCGCCCGCCTGATTACCACCGCCGAAAACCACCCGGATGCATATCAAACCGATAAGGTCTCAAAGACCCTGCCGGTTTCAACGCCCGTGCTCGGCATTACCGGCACCGGGGGCGCGGGAAAATCTTCCTTAGTCGATGAACTGGTGTTGCGGTTTTTACGAGCATTTCCCGATAAAACGCTGGCGATTATCTCAGTCGATCCATCGAAACGCAAAACGGGTGGTGCCTTGCTTGGCGACCGTATCCGCATGAACGCCATCACGCCCTCCGCCGGTTCGCCGGTTCGTGTCTATATGCGCTCACTGGCAACGCGACAGTCGAACCTGGCTCTGAGCCGGCATGTGCAGGATGCGATTGACGTGTGCAAAGCCGCTCAGTTTGACCTGATTATCGTGGAAACATCAGGCATTGGGCAGTCGGATACGGAAATTACGGAGCATTCCGACAAGGCGTTATATGTGATGACCGCCGACTATGGCGCAGCAACGCAGTTGGAAAAAATCGACATGCTCGATTTTGCCGACGTCATCGCCATCAATAAATTTGACAAACGCGGTTCATTAGATGCCCTGCGTGATGTCAGAAAACAGTACCGGCGCAATCATAATTTATGGGAGGTGCCGGACGACGAACTGCCCATTGTCGGCACCATTGCGTCGCAGTTCAACGATGCGGGCATGAATGCGCTGTTTGAGCGACTGATGGTGGATTTGGGAGTTGGGCGGGGAGCATGGAGCACGGAGCAACACCCCGCCCCGCGCTCCCCGCTCCGTGCTCCCCAGGCCATTATCCCCCCCGACCGGGTGCGGTATCTGGCCGAAATTGTAGAGGAAAGTCGGCGCTATGCTGCGTTTGTGAACGAACAAACTACGCTGGCCCGACAACTGTATCAGGTTGATGGGGTGATGAAGATTCTGGGAAATACCCCCCGGCCCCCTGAAGGGGAAGTTGCCGACGCCGGAGGCTCCCCCTTCAGGGGGCCGGGGGGTGAAGTCCAGGCTTTATACACCGACCTCGAAACCCGGCTTCACCCCGACTGCCGCACGCTGCTAAACCAGTGGCCTCACATGCAGGAACGCTACACGGCGGAATTTTATGAGTTTAAAGTCCGGGACAAAATCATCCGGCAGGCGTTGTATTCCGAAACACTGTCGCACCTGAAAATTCCGAAGGTTAGTCTGCCCAAATACCACGACTGGGGTGATGTGCTGCGCTGGCTGCTGACGGAAAACGTGCCGGGCGAATTTCCCTATACGGCGGGCGTATTCCCGCTCAAACGCGAGGGCGAAGACCCAACGCGGATGTTTGCGGGCGAGGGCGGGCCGGAGCGCACCAACCGCCGGTTCCATTATGTCTCGAAAGGCCTGCCCGCCAAACGACTCTCAACGGCCTTCGATTCGGTAACTCTGTACGGCGAAGACCCTGCCCTGCGGCCCGATATTTTTGGTAAGGTTGGCAATTCGGGCGTGAGTATCTGTACCCTCGACGATGCCAAGAAACTCTACTCGGGCTTCGACCTCTGCGACCCGGCAACGTCGGTGTCGATGACCATCAACGGCCCCGCACCCATGCTGCTGGCCTTTTTTCTGAACGCAGCCATCGACCAGCAGTGTGAGAAATGGCTACGCCAGCAGGGAGCAGGGAGCGGGGGGCCGGGGGTTGCTGACGCACGAGGGCTGACGCCGGTC